>CAIVKT010000342.1 GCA_903906615.1 uncultured Bacteroidota bacterium
GATAGGCAAGCCTATCGCACCTGGAGAAACTCCGCCGCCACCAACACCACCCACGCCTGAGGTATTAGCACAAATGAAAGTGATTGGTGCAAAATACGGGCAGGAGTTTTTCCCGCCAGACTATTTCAAGAAATAGGATAGATCAAAGTAAGGTTCAACGTAGAGGCGCAAGATTTTGCAACTCACGCACGTCTGGCAGATAACAGTAGAGAGGTCATTAACGGCCGCTTAACTGAATATTACCTATTTACTCCATACATTTGACTTGATGAAAAAAGCACTCATACTCGCCACACTGTGTATTACCAGTTTCGGTAGCCATGCCCAAACCACAACTACCGATCGTACCAATAATAAAACTACTAATACAAAAACGGTCAACCTGAATAACGGCAACTATTCGTATACCGACTATTATTCCAATGATAGCCACACTTACGATTATTATGGCCGGTCGAACAGCTACTATGCCCCGGTGTTCATTGTCCCTAATGGCTTTCGCTCGGTGAGCGAAGAAAACCAGCTCATGGAGCAGATGATCGCAGAACGGCGCAGGCAGGAAAGAGAAGACAACAGCACGCCAGATGAGCGCGAACAGGCCCGCCGCAAGCACGAAGAAGAGCTGGCCGCGCGCAGAAAAGCCGCCGAAGAAAGGACTAAACCAACAGCGAAAGCAAAAAAGTAAGGTACTCAAGCCCTGCTGGAAATGAGTAATTCGCCAGCTGCTGGTTGCACTCGTGGCAGGGGCTCGGCTTGCCCGTGCCTTCACCCGCGACGGACAACTCCACACCTTGTGTCCCGAAGAGTAGTCTTTCTTCTTCAGAGGGTTCTTCAGTTCGGGTTGTGTGAGCAATACAACACTCATAACCAAAAAAATCTATAGAATATCCCAATTTTATTTCGGATATTTATACCCATTCTATATCCCTAATTCTTCTGAAAATATGCGATCCACTTTCCGCTGGATATTTTCAACGCTATTGCTGCTCATTGCGTACTCCGTGCATGGGCAGTTAACTGTAGGTTTCACAGCCACGCACCTCGCCGGTTGTCCGCCGCTGGTAGATACATTTATAAATACCACCACACCCACCGCAGGCACCACCTATGTATGGGATATGGGCAATGGCTCAGGCCCTATCACACTTACCAATCCTGCCACCAGCTATTTGTCATCAGGCACTTATACCGTTACACTCACGGCCACCAATGGTAGCTTTACCAGCAGGGCTACACAGGTCATTACCGTATATCCTTTGCCCACTGTTGGCTTCACAGTCAGCGATACTGCCATATGCCCTGGTGTGCCTATCACCTTTACCAGTACCTCTGTGGGTAATGTACCCGGCCCTGTTACTTATACCTGGTCTTCCGGCGATGGTTATTCGTCCTCCGTTTCGCCCTATACGCACGCTATTGCGTTGCCGGGACACTACAACATCACCTTAACTGCCACCAATGCCGATGGCTGTGTGGCCTCGCTCACCAAGCCTGCGTATGTGCATGTGTTCACGCCGCCTGCGCCTTCAGTTACGGCAAGTACCACACTTATCTGCCACCCTTCAGGCACAGTGAATTTTACAAGCTCCATAACAGGCACACCCTCGTATACTTACACCTGGTCCTTTGGTGATGGCAGCCCCCCGTCCACGCTTGCCGATCCATCACACTTTTATAGCGCTCCCGGCTCCTATACCGTAAAACTTACAGTAACTGATGGCAATGGCTGCGAGGATAGTATTTCCCTGCCCAACTATATCACCGTTACACACCTTGCTGCCGCATTTACAGCCCCTGATACTGCCTGTGTAAATAGTCCCGTCACTTTCACCAACACCAGTACCGCTTATACTTCTGACAAATGGTACTACGGCACCGGTGATTCTGCAATAACAACTAACGGCAATTATACCTACAACACCAGGGACAGCTATTTTGTTAAGCTGGTGGTTACAGATGGCAGTTGTTCCGATACCGTTACGCACCGCATCATCATTCCTAAAGCTGTTGTTAGCTTTAGTATTACGCCTATACACCCTTGCCCTGCACCCGAGGTGAGTACCTTTACTGCCTATGTGCCGGGTGGCTCTACAGTCGCCTGGAGCTTTGGCGACCGTGGCTCCGGCTCCGGCCTTATTACCACGCACACTTACACAAGTGATACTAATGTGAATATACAAATGATCTCCACAAGCGATCTCGGTTGCAAGGATACCGTAAACCAGTCGTATGTTATCCGCGATATTATATTCTCGGCATACAATACTGGTTATCGTTTTGGGGGTTGTGTACCCTTTGATTGCGCTCCTATCATCAATATACTGACAGATACATTATTTTTTCCATATCGGCTTCCTTATCCATATACGCCGATCTCCTATTCCTGGAACTTTGGTGACGGGTCTGCGCTGGATACAGACGCATCGCCTAATCATATATATACCGTATCGGGCAATTATTATATACACTTGAATATCGTTACCGGTAATGGCTGCCACGAATCCTACCTCGATTCCACACGTGCGGGCATAGCCCCGGTGGTTACCTTCACAGCTACACCCCTGCGGGAGTGTTACCGGAATAACGACATCACCTTTACAAGAACTATATTATCCGGCATAGTCAATTATAACTTCTGGAAATTTGGAGAAGGTACCCTCGATGCCGGCGAGAGTGATACCTCATCTACGACCATCGCTAAAGTAACGCATCATTTTGTGGAACCGGGTATTTTTACAGACACCCTGATCTCGTATGATAATGGCTGCCCTGATACCTTCATACGGCACGATTATGTGATCATAGACTCGCCCATGGCACGTGTTTTCGATACTGTTCTTTGCCACCCGGTAAAAACAGTACAGTTCCGGGACTCATCACTTGGCGATAACACCTGGAAGTGGTATTTCGGCGATGGGGATAGCTCCTCTCTTAGAAATCCGCTGCATGTATACCCCGATGAGCTCACATACCACGCTACTTTTGTGTGCTACAATATTGCCAGTGGTTGCAGGGATACAGAGCAGATCGTGGCGAACACAGAAAGGATAGCCGGTGTTATCTCTACGCCTGATACAGCCATATGCCGGGATGATAATGTGACGCTCACTTTTGATCCTACATTGAATTCTTCTTTCATCTCCTATTATGATTGGAGTTCGTCTCCGGGTACTTCAGGCGACTATTCCAACCGTTATTTCTCCGATACTTTTCATACAACGGGTATCTATACTATTGTATTCGTTGCCAAGGATGAGAATGGTTGCATAGATACCGTTACCAGGGCGAACTATATTCATGTGTCGAAGCCGATGGCGCATTTCACCGTAGCGCCCCCCAGTGTGTGCTGGGGCATGGGCAACACTTTCACTGATGCCAGCACTGATATACCCGGCGCTTTCATCACTCATTACCACTGGGCTTATGGCGATAGCGCTGTTGGCAATACCGGGCCAGTCATCAACCACGTCTATACGGCCTCAGGCACTTTTACCACCACCGAGATCGTTACCGACAATGTGGGCTGTATGGATACGCTCTCGCGGGCTTCTTCCGTCACTATATTTCACCCTGTTGCGGGCTTCTCGGCCAGCGCCACGCATGTATGTGCTTATACCGGTGTGCATTTCACCAACACATCCACTGCCGGTAGTTCTTTCTGGCTGTTTGGCGATGACAGCACTTCTACACTTACCAGCCCCACGCATAGCTATAGAGATACCGGTCATTACATGGTAAGGCTGGTACTCACAGATGCACATGGCTGCAGGGATACGGTTACACGCACACAATACATCACAGTTACCAAGCCGCATGCAGCTTTCTCATTAGACGACTCTGTGGCCGTATGCCCGCCGCTGGTGGTGCATTTTACGAATGCCAGCTCGGGTGGTATCAGCTACCGGTGGGAGTTTGGCAACGGTGGCCCATCCAATGCACTCAACCCCAACAATACCTATACCGCGCCGGGCTACGATACGGTATCGCTGGTGGTCACCGATACTGCCGGCTGCACCGATACTGCCTATGCCCACGTCAAAATATTTGGCTATGCAGGTGCCTTCAATTATAATACAGATTCCGGCTGTGCGCCGCTGTTTGTCGCCTTCAATGTAGACCTCAGTAACATATCCGCTACCAGCACCATTACATGGGACTTCTCCGATGGCATTGTGCGAACAACCGGCCGCTCCGACACCATATCGCATACCTATGTGTTGCCCGGCGCGTTTGTGCCAAAGCTCATCATCAGCGATGCCGGTTGTATAGATACCAGCCGCGGCGCAACAGCTATTAAGGTAGATGCCATACGGCCGGGCTTCACCGCCGTGCCCGATCCTGTTTGTGCCAATGATACGCTCTTCCTCGCTGATACATCCATCAGCTTCTGGTCGGGCATCACCGGCCATAGCTGGAATTATAATGGCGCTACAAGTACATTAGATTCACCGCTTGCCGTCTTTACTGCTGCGGGTACCGACTCCGTTATCTTGCACACAACAGATGGCTGGGGCTGCACCGCCACTGCTGTACAGATAGTAACTGTAAATCCCGCCCCATATGCCGGGAGAATTACTACTAACCTCGTTAATACTTTTTGTATCGGATATAAATTCATAGTGCAGGATACAGTAGCGGGTGGGGTATGGAGCTTTAGCAATGGGCATGTATCCATCTCCGGCGATACCATCACCGCCATCTCTGCCGGCACCGATACTTTGTACTATACCGTTACCAATGGCTGCGGCCCCGCTGTAGCTATTGATACCTTCCATGTTCCGCCACCATTGCCGCCCATCACGGGCAATACCGGTATTTGTGTCGGCGATTCCACCATTCTCCGCGACTCCGCGTTTGGTGGCACTTGGATGGGAGGTAATGCGCATGTACAGGTTGGCGACAGGTATTCAGACTCTGTTATTATAGGTATATCCGCCGGCACAGCCACAGTTACTTACAATATGGACCTCGGCTGCTATACTACCACAGTGGTGACCGTGAATACCATGCCCGCAGTGGCCACCAATGTGGCGGAGATAATATGCTTTGGCGGCAATGACGGCAGTATCACCATACTGCCCGGTGCAGCCGATTCCGCTTATCATTACCATTGGTCCAACGGCGACTCCACTTCCTCCATCAGTGGCCTGGCACCCGGCACCTACGCTGTGCGCATCAGCGATACCGTATCGCAATGCGCCATCACAGACAGCTTCACCATCACCACTCCGGACTCTCTGCAGATCACCGCCGATATTACCAACGTACTGTGCCTGGAACCCAACGGCGCCATAAGCATTAAAGTGGCAGGTGGTACACCCCCGTATAAATATGAATGGTCCGACAAGTCCACAGGTAGCAGTATCAGTAATGTGGCTGCAGGTACTTACTCCGTAACCGTAACAGATGCTAACGGCTGCACCCAAAAATACGCCACAAAGCTCGAAGACAGTGCTTGCCACGACATCATCATCTTCAACGCCATATCGCCAAACGGTGACGGCATCAACGATACATGGGTGATCGAAGGCCTGCAGCACTATCCCGGCAATACCGTACAGGTATTTGATAAATGGGGCAATGAAGTATTTGAAGAGACCAAC
>CAIVKT010000343.1 GCA_903906615.1 uncultured Bacteroidota bacterium
TAGCCATGGCTATTTATAGCTATAAGACTTCTTTAAAAAAAAGATCCCGCAACTTTTTAAGCTGCGGGATCTTTTATAAGAAGTAGAATAATTATTGTCCGATCACCATGTGGAATACCTTGTTGCCGCCTGCTGTATGCAGGTTCAGCAGGTACATGCCGTTGGCCAGTGTATTGCCCACTTGTATGTGTTCGTTGATAGTGCCGCCTGTAGCTGCCACAACAGTGTGGTACACCACCTGGCCGGCCATATCGGTAAGCTCCATTACTACCTGCTCATCTTCTGTGCCTATGCTGCCCTTTACTGTAAAGCTGCCCTTGTTCGGGTTAGGCATCAGCAGCACATCGTTTTCTGTATTGGTTACTGTAGCCACGCCGGTGGTGCTGTAAGCAATGGTTATAGTTTGTGATCCGATATTGCCGCCGCATGGGCTGCTTGATGTAACGATACAAATAACTTCATCGCCGTTGTTGAGCGTGTTGCTGATGTAGGTAGCATTGGTAGCGCCTGCAATATAAGTGCCATTCACCATCCACTCATAAGTTGGTGACGGGCCGCCGCCTGTTATGGTTGCTTTCAGTGTATCGTACTGGCCTGCGGTGATAATAGCAGGATGCGCTGTGAGTGCTACAACCGGAACAGGTATCACCGTTACGGCCACAGCTGCGCTGCCGGCCATATTGTTGGTGCAATGTGTACGGGTATCTGTAGCTACCATGGTATAATTGCCTGCTGTTTCTAATCCGAAGTCGAGCGCTGCGCCTGTGCCTGCCATTGAAGATGCAGCGGCAGCGCCATTATATAAGCGGTAGCTGATAGCTGTATCAGAGTTGTCGAGGCCCACATGCACGCCAGCTGCGCCGGGGCAATAGTTGCCACCGCCGGTAACGTTGTATATAACAGGTAATGGATTAATGATCACCACAGACCTGCCGCTCATGCTGTTAACGCATGAAGTAGCGGTGTTGGTAGCTACAACAGTAAAGGTATCAGCAGCAGTGAATACGCCGAAGTTGAGCGCCGCGCCAATGCCTGTGCGCGGAGCGCCTACTGCGCCGGTATCATCCATTAATTGGTAGTTAACACCGATCTGTGATGCGGAGAGGCCAACCATTAAGCCTGCGCCACCTGCGCAATAGCTGCCACCGCCCGTGAGCGAATAAGCGATAGGTAACGGAAGGACATTTACAGTAACGCTGCCTGCCATGTTGTTGACGCAATGCGTGAGCGTGTCTGTAGCGATAACAGTATAAGCTCCCGGTGCTGTTTGGAAGCCGAAATCGAGCGAAGAGTAAGTACCTGCAAGCGGCGAGCCGGTAGCGCTGCCGTCATAAAGCTGGTAGCTGATACCTGCTTCTGAGCCATCGAGGCCGGCATGAACACCTGTGCCGGTAGCGCAGTAGCTGCCGCCACCGGTAACGGTATGCACCGCAGGCAACGGGTTGATAGACACTGCCGCGCTGGAAGCCATGCTGTTCACGCAACCGGTCGTAGTATTGGTAGCGATAACGGTATATGCGCCAGCGCCGGTATAAGAACCGAAATCGATTGTGGAGCCTGAACCTGCCACAGCAGCGCCGATAGGCGCTGAACTATGGTAAAGCTGGTAGCTGGTGCCCACAACGGAGCCTGTAAGATTTACGTGTACGCCTGTGCCGCCATAGCAATAGCTGCCACCGCCTGTAACGGTGTATACAGCAGGCAGCGGATCTATGGTAACCGAAGCGCTGCTGCTCATGTTCTGCACACAAGAGGTGATATTATTGGTAGCTATAACAGTATAAGTGCCTGCGGCAGTGTATGCGCCAAAGTCGAGCGCGGAAGCTGTGCCCGCTACCGGTGTGCCGGAAAGCGCACCTCCAAAGTATAGTTGGTAAGATATGCCCGCATCCGAATTGCTAAGCCCCACATGCACGCCTGTACCGCCGATACAATAGTCGCCACCGCCGGTTACCATATATGTATTAGGTAACGGATCAATAACCACGGTAGCCGTGTCGGCCATGTTGCTGATACAACCGGTGGTGTTATTGGTAGCAACAACGGTATAATTGCCTGCAGCTGTTTCCATGCCGAAGTCAATAGGGGAGCCACCCAGTACCAGCCCGCCTGCAGGAGTTGTGCCATTGTATAACTGGTAAATGATGCCCGCATCAGAGTTGTTGAGTCCCACATGCACACCTGTGCCTGCAGCGCAATAGCTGCCACCGCCGGTTACTGTATCTACAGCAGGTAATGGGTCTATGCTGATCGTAGCGCTGCCGGCCATGTTGTTGGTGCAGCCGGTAGCGCCGTCTGTGCCTACAATAGTATAAGTGCCTGCGGCTATCTGTGCGCCAAAATCAAGTGCAGCGCCCGTACCCGGAAGTGCGGAGCCGGCAACAGATAAGCCATTAAATAACTGGTAGCTGATGCCTGCATCTGAGCCATCGAGGCCCGCGTGTAATCCGGCACCCAGGTAGCAGTAGTGGCCGCCGCCGGTAACGGTATGTAATGGGGGCAACGGATCTATGATCACAGCCGTGCTGCCGGTCATGTTGCTGGTGCAGCCGGTAGTGGCGTTAGTAGCTACTATAGAGTAAGAACCTGCAACGGTGATGCTGCCAAAGCTCAATGGGCTGCCTGTGCCTGCGAGTGCGCTGCCGGCTGGGGTAGTGCCGTTGTACAATTGATAATTGATGCCTGCCTCTGAGCCATTAAGGCCTACCGGAACACCTGTGCCGCCAAAGCAATAATGCCCGCCGCCTGTGATGGTATGCAAAGCCGGAAGAGCGCTTACAGTTACATTTTTAATAACGTAGCAACCCATAGATGAGGTGTAAGACAACGTGGCTGAACCAAGCGAGATGCCTGTAGCCATACCAGAAGGCAGGATGCTCGCAACAGCAGCGTTACTGCTGCTCCACGTTGCAGCTGATGTGCTGCTGTATGCTGCGGTAAGGCCAAGGCATATATAGCTATTGCCGGTAATAGGCGAAGGCAATGGATTTGCAGATGTGGTGTTTGTTGCTGCTGTAGCGCCTGTGCAGCCATTAAGATCAGTATAGTTTATAGTTACGGTCTTGCTGCCGGCATCGTTCCATACCAGCGTAAATGCGCTGTTGGTAGTGCCGATATCGCCTGATGTGATAAAGTAATCGGTATTCCTGATGCCACTCAGCGTCCAGGTATAATTGGTCATACCGGGTTGTGTGGTATAGGCAACTATGTTGTCCTGCACACATACATTGGCACCGGGTGATGCCGTAAATGTAGGTATAGGCAGTGCATTAACTGTAGTAGTAGCAACTGTGGACGCGAGGGCTGTGCAACCATTAGCATCGGTATAATTGATAGTCACGGTCTTAGCCCCGGCCGACATCCACTTGAGGCTCACAGTATTGCTGGTGCCGGTTGGGCTGCCACCTGTTACAATATAATCAGTGCCGGCAATGCCGGGTACCGACCATACATAACTGCTTTTGCCAGCCTGTGTGGTATAAGTTACATTGGTACTGGCGCATGTAGTAGCTGTTGGAGCAGCGCTGAACGTAGGCGTTGGTAATGCGTTGACGGTAGAAGTAGTAGTGGTAGCAGTGTTTGCTGTACAGCCGTTGCCATTGGTATAATTGATGCCAACGGTTTTGCTGCCTGCGGTCAGCCACTTTAAGGTCACGGTATTGGTGGTAACGCTGCCACCCGTGATGGTTTAGTCTGTACCTGGTACTCCGGGTATGGTCCAGTTATAGCCTGTCATACCCGATTGTGTGCTGTATGTCCCATTAGTTGATGCACATATACTTGCAGTGGGTGTGGCAGTAAATGATGGAACGGGTAAAGGATTAACCGTTGTGGTGTTAGCTGCGGCAGCTGCACCTGTGCAAAGGCTGGCGTTAGTATAATTTACTGTTACTGCTTTTGTGCCTGCAGTCATCCAGCCAAGCGTTATTGTGTTGCTGCTTGTGCTACCGCCTGTTATAGTGTAGTCTGTGCCGGATACTCCTGGTATTGTCCAGGTATAGCCGCTCATGCCACTCTGTGTGGTATAGATCACGTTGCCGCCTGTGCAGCTGTGTGTGGCGACGGGTGAGGTGAAAGTAGGAACAGGCAGTGCATTGACTGAGGTAGTATTAGATGCAACTGTAGCGCCTGTGCAGCCATTGCTGGTCGTATAGTTTACAGTTACAGTTTTGCTGCCTGCGGTGAGCCAGGTTATGCCCACAGAGTTAGTGCCTGTGCCTCCGGCTGTGATGTTATAATCGGTGCCTGATGTGCCGGGTATAGACCAGCTATAGCTGCTCATTCCGCTTTGCGTGGTGTAGGTGGTTGCCGCAGATGCGCAAACATTGGCACCGGGCGATGTAGTAAATGTAGGGACAGGCAGAGTGTTTACAGAGGTGGTGTTAGAGGCGACCGTGACACCTGTACAACCACTGCTGGTTGTATAATTTACAGTGACTGTTTTGCTGCCGGTGTTTAACCAGGTAATACCCACAGAATTAGTAGTAGTGCTACCTGAAGTGATGTTGTAGTTAGTACCTGCTGTGCCTGGAATAGACCATGCGTAGCTGCTCATACCGGATTGTGTAGTATAAAGAATACTGTTTGCCACGCATGAGTTTGCTCCGGGTGCAGCTGAAAATGATGGTGTTGGTATTGCACTTACGTTAACATTAATAGTAGCGTTGGCCGTATTAGTGCCGTCTGACACTTGTATGACATATGAATCCGGGCCGGAATAACCGGAGGTTGGCATATAGGTTGCGCTCGCAGGAGAAACACTTGTACCCGCAGACGCAGAAGCGCTCAAACCGCTTAAAGTACCATGACTTGGTCCTGTTACTACCATCCACGTATATGTGCCTGTACCACCACTCGCGGTAAGGTTACTGTTTATTGATGTTGCAGCGGAATTCTGGCACACTGTCATACTTTGTGTGCTGCCGTTATCAAAAGACGGTGTTTGAAAATATACTGCATAGCTTGTCGCCGCATTGTTAGGCCCGTTTGTATTTACTATAGAAAAACTGGTTATGGGACCTGGAATGACAACTGTTTGCGAAGGAAATCCGGTTGTATCTGTGAGGTTATTTAGGTCGCCGGAAGCAAGTACAGCCAAGGTGCCATCAGAACATATTCCCACGTTACCTTTTAAATTTGCAGATGTAAGGGTGTAATTTGATCCATTGACAGTAAAGTGAATGTTTTGAGGATAGCCATACCCGGCAAAGATCAGGGGTACTTTGATGCTGGCAACGGGATGTGAAAATGTATAAGAGAACCCTCCGCCTCCATTCCACGCAAAAAAAGGCCCTTCGCTACCACATAACGTAAAATTGTAATCTATATTAATTGTACTTTGGGTTACGTTTTCACTGCCGTATGTCGCTGAAGTATAACTCGTAACCTGGGTGTAATTTTGCCCCCTTGATTGCAAACTGCACAAGAACATTGCAATTATCAGGACTTTAAATAGTAATGATGGCTTCATAAGAACGGATTTAATTATTATTTTAATAACTGTATTTGTTAACAGGCTGCAAAAATAATGCTTTATTCTAAAAAATGGAGATTATAGTTTCGTTACGTTACTACAGGCGTGCAGGGCAATACACCCATGAGGCGTAGCTAATATTGCAGGATCAGTTTGATCATCTATTGCTACAAATACATCCCCGGCGCATAACTCAGCTTCCAGTAGTCAATAATGTGTTTGAGTATCGCTTGTAGGTCATCCGAGTTCGATGGCTTTTTGAAGTAACCTTGTACGCCTAAAAGATAGGCATCGTCAATGAAGTTTTTGGAGGCCGTTGTAGATAGCAGGATGTATGGGACACACTTAATGTTGATTGCGGCATTTGCCTTTACCATTGCCCGTAATTCTATGCCATTCACCCTGGGCATATTTACATCAGAAATGATAATGAACGGGATCTTTGTCATCTTATTGAGATAGTCAATGGCTATTTCGCCATTTTGTAGAAAGATCAACTCATTCGGATAGCCCAGTTTGTCGTATACCATCTGGATCAGAAGTTGATCGTCCTCATCATCTTCAATGATCAAAATGGGCCCGTTCTTATTCATGCTCATCATTTTAAGAAAAATTAGTCGGCAGGTATGTAGATATCAAAGGTAGCGCCTTTATTCGGTTTGCCGGTGGCAGTGATGATGCCATTGTGGTTCTCTATTATTTTCTTTACGATAGCGAGGCCTATACCGGTGCCTGCATACTCTTCCTTGGTATGCAGTTTCTGGAACACTTCAAATATACGCTCATTATACTCAGGGCTAAAGCCTATGCCATTGTCTTTAACAGCGATGTGGCAATATTCTTTTTCGGGTAGCAGCCGCTCATTGTACCATGTTTTGCCTTTGGCTATTTCGCTCGTTATAAGTATATGCAGCGGCACCTGCGGGTTAGCGAATTTGAGTGAGTTGCTGATGAAATTGTGCATCAGCTGGCGAAACTGGAACGGGATGATCTTTGCATGGCATAGATCTGTTACTTCTACTGTGGCATTCTTTTCTTCAATAGCTTCTTTCATGTCATTGACCACTTCTTCCACAATGGCATTCAGGTCTGTTCTTTCAAACTTGCGGTCGTTTGCATTGATGCGGGAATAAGCAAGCAGGTCTTCAATAAGGAGTTGCATCCTGGCCGCGGCAGACCTCATGCGGGCAAAATGATTTTTACCGGTATCGGAGAGATTTTGATCTTCTTTTTCAAGGATCATTTTGGCAAATGTCTGTATCTTTCGGAGTGGCTCCTGCA
>CAIVKT010000344.1 GCA_903906615.1 uncultured Bacteroidota bacterium
AGCCGCTTCAGATAATACAATGCTATCGTTACTCCATTTGCTTAAAAGCTCAATGGATATATGTTCAGGTAATTGCATGACGTGTGTGATTATAATTATTCAGCCTGGCCGGCAGCTCATTGGCCGGATGTGGCCTTGTCTTTCCTGATCAAGGCCACGAGGTCGCCCTCCAGGTTATTTTGCACAGACTCCGTGATCCTACCTACTTCTTTATTATCGCGCAGCAGTATTATTGTCGGTACCAGGGTTATGTCATATGTTTTATACTCGCCGCCCTTCGTGTGTTTGTCCCTGTCCACCCCATACATCGTCAGGCTGACAGGAGCCACACCCACCAGGTCCAGCACTTTTTCCAGCTTCGGCACCAGGTAGTGCGAGTCATCGCACCACGTACCCAGGAACACCACCATCGAATAATTTTTCAGGTTTTCGTTCAGGTATCTTAGCAGCTCAGGTTTGGGCATGTACTCATCATACCCGCTCTTCAGCCATTTGAATGATGGCTCTTTGTTCAGGTCGCTAAAAGTGATCTGCCCGTTGTAGATCAGTCCCTCATCCTTCGTGTCTTTCGATATGTCAAACGAATGTTGTGCCATTGCCTGTAGGTTCATCAAAAGCAGTATTACCACAAATATCTTTTTCATAGTTGCTCGTTATTATATTGTTGGTCTGGTTCCGTTATTACTTCTGTTTCTATTGCCGTCTCGGGTTCTTTTTCTATTTCTGATTCCTTTATTGCTTCTTTTTCTTTCACAGCTTCCGGCTCTTTGATCTTTGCTTTATTCAGTTGGTTCCTGATGATCACCAGCTTTCCTCTCAGCTGTTTCAGCGATTGTTTCAGATCCACCGTTTCCACATCCATTTTATTCTGGGCTTTCAGTTTGGCTTTTGCGCCCGTAAGCGTAAAGCCTCTTTCCTTCACCAGGTGGTGTATCGCTTTCAGTTCGCGTATCTGCTCCGGGGTAAACAGCCTGTCGCCCTTGCGCGTCGTTCTCACTTTCAGCTTGAACTCATTGGTCCAGAAGCGGATGTGCGATGTCTTTACTTTGAACAGCTTGGCTACTTCGCCTATTGCGTAATATTTTTTATCCCCCTGCCAGTCTTCGGGTATCAGGAATTCTTTTTCTGCCGCTACTGCAGGCTCTGCCTTCGCGGTCTCATTATCGGGCGTTACTTCTTCTTGCTCTTCTTCGGCCTGTGCTGTTTCTTTTGCCTTCCTAGCTTTAGGTTCATCCGCTTTTTTGGCACGTGGTTTTGCCGGGGCTTTGGGTTGCTGCTCCGGTACTATTTCCTCTCCGAATAATGTTAAGATACTCCCGCTCATCACTACAATTTACAAAAATGTTTTCAATTGCTCCAAAATTCTCTTTTTCACATAAAAAAGAGGTTGTCCGGTATCGGGAAACAACCTCTTTTTTATCTTGTTTATATATGCTTCCCGGGAAAAACCTTCCCTCAGCTAATATTAAAAATTAGCAACGTTGTACTGCACATCTGCCTTCTTTGTTACAGACTGCTGCAATTGCTGGCTCACTGCATTTCTCAGCTGGCCTTCCTGCTGCGCGCGCTGCATCATTACCATTTGCATCATGTTTGGATTTGCCGGAGCGGTTGTCCTGTTCAGTACTGTAATGAAGTAAACACCACCTTGTCCTTTGATACCGGTTGATACTGTATTCGGCTGCAAGGTATTGCTGAATGTATAGCCTACTACTTTCGGCTCATAGCCCAGGCCCGGTATATAAGCACCGGCCAGCATCACAGAATCCGACTGTGCTACTTGCTGTCCTGATCCGCTTGCTATAGCATCCAGTGATGCTGCGCCCTTATACTTGGCAGTTATTGCAGCTGCTTTCTTTTCATCAGCTACGCGCTGTTGCAGCATAGCACGGTTGGCAGGCGTTATCGCCATCAGGCCCTTTTCGTTGATGCCTGAAAGTTTCGCTACTACATAGCGTTGATCGCCCAACTGGAACACGCCAGATACTTCGCCTTCTTTATGCTCGAATGCCCACCTTACTATTTCGCGCGATGCGCCGAGGCCCTGTATCGTGAAGTTGCTCTCTTTAATATTATCGCCTATGCGCTTATCAAGATTTTGCTTTTTGACAGCGGCATCAAATTCTGCTCCGGTAGGATTTTTTCCTGCAAACTCATTTGCCTTACCGTATATAGCGTTCACAGTGCTATCACTTGGCGACAGGCCCTTAACTATTGTAGCCATTTTCACAGCAGGCGCTATGCCGGTCTGATCCATGATCTCTACATACTGATAGCCTTCGTAGTTATCGTTCTTGGTTATCTTCAGGTCTTTAGACTCGCCTTTCTTTCCTTCAAAAATAAAGTCACCC
>CAIVKT010000345.1 GCA_903906615.1 uncultured Bacteroidota bacterium
ATTCGCCGGTGGCAAAGGGCATTGCCTCGCTGTCGCCGGTTTGCAGGGTTATGGTGGTAGTCAGGCCCTCAGTGGCTATCTTTTTACGGCCTACCTCCAGCATCTGGTCGGCTATGTCTATACCTGTTATTTTATTTGGGTTCAGGGTTTTAGCTGCGGCAATGGCCATATCGCCTGTGCCGGTAGCCACGTCAAGTATGCGCTGCGGGCTTATCTTGCCCACTTCGGCTATCGCTTTTTTGCGCCAGCCCTTGTCTATACCCATCGACAAAAAGTGGTTCAGAAAGTCGTAGCGGCCGGCTATATTATTGAACATCTCGGCTACTTGCTCTTTCTTGCTTAAATTTGAGGCGGAATCAGGTACTACTGTAGCCGCAGGATTAATGTTTGACGTAGATTGCATGGCGCTGCAAAAGTAAGGTTTAAGTGAAAACAGCAGCAAGTATATCATAAGAATAGATTTATAGCAATTAATGGAAATAACCAAAGCAGAATACCTGATCAGCAGCCCCAATGTGGAGCTTTGCCCCAAGCCCGACAGGCCGGAGTATGCCTTTATAGGCCGCTCCAATGTGGGCAAGTCTTCCCTCATCAACATGATCACGGGGCAGAGCAAGCTGGCCAAGACCTCTAACAGCCCCGGCAAAACGCAGATGATCAACCATTTTATGATCAATAAGTCGTTTTATTTCGTGGATCTGCCGGGCTATGGTTTTGCCAAGGTATCGCAGAGCCAGCGGGCCAAGTGGGAAAAAATGATCTCTAATTACCTGCAGCAACGCACCAACCTCATGACGGTATTTGTGCTTATAGACAGCCGCCACGAGCCGCAGAACCTCGACCTTGAGTTCCTGCGTAAGCTGGGTGCATGGGGCATACCCTTCAACATCATTTTTACCAAGGCCGATAAAGTAACACAGCGGGAGGCCTCCAAAAACGCCAAGTGGTTCATAGAAGCCATGAAAAAAGAATGGGAATACATACCCCGCGCCTTTATGACCAGCGCTGTGAAATTCCTGGGCCGCAAAGAGATACTTGCCTTTATAGAAGAAACCAATGAAGCATTTACTATGCCGGAGAAGGAATAGGATACAGATCTATGGATTTATTAGTTTCCTTAAAGGACGCTCTATGATGTAGTGGCAGATAGCCGAAAAGAGTAGCAATATGCCCAGCGAGAACCAAAAGAAATAAGCATCCGGTACATGCAGGTATTTGGGGTTAAAGTATACCAGCAGATCATGAACAGGCATTTGCAAAATATAGATACCGAAGCTGATGTCGCCCAGGAAAACGAACCCCTTTAAATTCAGCATGGTATTGTTTTTCAATGCGATACTAACAATAAGAAGCACAAACAGCGGGGCAATGAGGCCTGTATGATAACTGATGTTCGCGGGCCTGTAAGCGATCAGTAAGATGATCAGGGCAAACAAAAGCGTGGGGACCCAGGCTGATGTGTAGCCTTTTTCTTTCAGCTTTAAGAACAAGTAGCCGCCAAGCATCCCTACCAGGAATTGATTGATATGTATAAAAGGGTTGAAAAATATGAAATCAACCAGGCTGTCATCGATGAAACCTCTCTTTGGGTAATACCATAAATGCACTGCTTGCGAAGCTATAAAAAGCAAAATGGTGAGCAAGGCAAATAACTTTATATTCTTTTTTTGCAGCAATAAAAACAACGGGAACAAAATGTAG
>CAIVKT010000346.1 GCA_903906615.1 uncultured Bacteroidota bacterium
CTGTGCTTGCCTTTGCTCATTATCGCTTTTAACTGCAATCGTTCTTCCTCTGTTAGAGTAACCTTGTAGCGTACCATCGTTTTTGGAGGATAAAGCTACAAATTTATTTTAACAGACAAAATTAAATTGACATGACACTAGCCTGGTTCACATGGATGTTCCTGCACCTGATGCTGATACTTAGTGTAAGAAGCAAACTCATTATTTTCATTAACTGGGCTATCAGTTACTTCACCAACGATACTACGCTGCGCCTTATATTGCTGCCCACCCGCAAGGAGATAGAGTTGACTGAAAGTAAGCCTATGCCTGCGGAAGCAGGTAAATAACAGCAGGCTGTATTATTTTTTAACAACTCTTACACGACACTTTCCTTATTTTCATACCTTGGTTAGAATTCCGATGGTAGTAATAATACCCTGAATTTTGGAATTTGACTATTGGAATTTCCTTCGATGAATTGGAAACAGACAAAATGGAAAATAAAGTACGCCTGGCAGTACTTCCCGTTCACACTTAATACAGTGCTGTGCGGCGGGGTGGTATGGGGTGCCTGGTATCTGCTGTATACGCCTACGCCCAAGGGCGAGGAGCCTTCTGCGTTCCTGCCGTTCATCATCATTATGGGGAAGATGGCGCTGTGGTTTATGGCGGGTATTGTGGCGCTATCTGTGCTCAGTACTTTCTTCTGTTTCTTTTATTACCTGTGGCTGCGCAAAAACAAGGGCGCGTACCTACAGGTTGGCTTTACTACGGATACCCGCAAGGGCAAGAAGAGTAAATTGTTCCTAAATGCCCGGTTGGATGGAGCACTGCGACCGGTGCTGGGCTTTGTAAAGGGCAGGTTGTTCTATGACGACCGGCAGATGACAGAGCGGTTCGGCCTGCTCTCAGCGAAGCGGAAGGAACAAAGCCTGCGCAGGGAGGCTATTACGGGCCGCAGCCGCATGGAGCTGCCGGATATAAAGGAGTATGAATTGAAGGGTGGCTTTGTGTACTTCCAGGATATGCTGCACATCTTTTCGCTGGCGGTGGCGCAGCCTGTGGGCGGCCATTTTTACCAGCCGCCAGTGCTGCTGGAGCAGGACGATGTAGACGTAGCCCCCAAGAAGACGGAGAACATGGATGTGCGCATAGAGCAACTGCGCAGGGTAGAGGGCGAGCACCTGAGCTATAAAGACTTTGAAGCAGGCGATGATGTGCGCCGCATAGTATGGAAGGTATACGCCCGCAACCGGGAACTGGTAGTGCGCGTGCCCGAGATGTATGAGCCATATGCATCGCACCTGTATTTCTATGCCTCGTTTCATGCGGCTGTAAAACAACAGTGGATGGGCGAGGGCTATCTAAAGGAAATGCTGAACTACTACAAGAACTACGTATGGACGGTATATGATACGCTCTCTAAGAAAGAATGGGAGGTGCGCTACATATCCGACCAGTCGTTTGCGATACCCGACCAGCTTACCGAAACAG
Organism: uncultured Bacteroidota bacterium; assembly: GCA_903906615.1. Taxonomy (GTDB): domain Bacteria; phylum Bacteroidota; class Bacteroidia; order Chitinophagales; family Chitinophagaceae; genus Nemorincola. The sequence goes on from CAIVKT010000346.1 coordinate 1,477, forward strand.
AACGTGTGGCCCGCGTGATCAGCAACAGCAGCTGGCACAAAGATATGGGCCTGCCACAATACTTTAACCCGCGTACGGGCGCTGTGCTGTGCGTTTCCTCCCTCACCGACCCACAGGAGCTTACTAATCTGCTGGACCGCTGCGATACGGCTACGGTGGTTTATTTTGTGCGCCTCTCGCGTGTGTTCCGCCACTTTGTGCCGCTTACGCTCCTCAGCAGGCTTATCTTCTCGGCCCCACAAGACAGGCTCTCCAGGCTGCGTGCGCGTTTTACGTTCTCGCCTATGCGTATCCAATTGCAACGCAAGGAGCGGGAGATAGAAGATATTCTGAAGAAGAGTAATGTGGTGAGCGGGGTGTTGTAACTTAATATTCCTAATCCACTATAAACCACCTGTTGTCTGCATCAATGGAGTAGTTCATGCCGTTGCTCATTTCGTGTATTGTTTTGCCTGTTTTTTTGTCGGTATAAGTTACTTTTTCGTTTACACGTATACCGTTGTTCTCGCGGGTAAGGTACACGATAAGGGCGTTGATGGTGGGTGGTATGTCGTGCAGCCACTGCTCTTCACTTTCTTTTACAAATGCGCTACTCATGGTAGGTGGTTTTTGGGTATGTGGTATAACATCGTGCCAGTGGAGTATGCCCAATAGTAGCAGTCATTTCGCAGCGTAGCGGAGAAATCTCTTGAGCCTTTGCAATAAGCTTAATAGTATTAACTGGCTGTTTGCGAAATGGCTGTATCGCTTTGGTCGGCTGCTTGCATGGGTTCGGGAGATTTCTCATTTCGCCCCGATGAAGGATCGGGGCTTCATTCGAAATGACGCCTTCGATTGGGCTTTTGGCTGTATCGCTTTGGTCGGCTGCTTGCAAAGGTTCGGGAGATTTCTCATTTCGCCCCGATGAAGGATCGGGGCTTTATTCGAAATGACGGCCGCTATTGTGCTTTTAGGAGTGGATTACACCATTTCTTCCCAAAGATCCCGCCATTCGGGGTTCATGGTGTTTATCAGTGCATCCTTTTTTGCTCTTCTCCATTTCTTTAACTCCTTTTCCCTGCCTATGGCATCTTCTATCCGGCCATAGCCTTCATAGTAGACGAGGTATTCAATATTATACCTGTCAGAAAAGCTTTTCTTGTAGAAATGTGTTTTGTGTTTGTATATCCTGTTCAGCAGCTGGGATGTTACGCCTATGTACAGCACATTGTGATGCTTATTCGTAACCATATATACATAGCCGCCTTTTGCCATAGTGCCTCAAAGATAATTGTCGTTTTATAAATGCCCAATAGTGGCAGTCATTTCGCAGCGTAGCGGAGAAATCTCCTGTGCCTTTGCAATAATCTTAATAGCAGCAACTGGCCGTTTGCGAAATGGCTGTATCGCTTTGGTCGGCTGCTTGCAAGGGTTCAGGAGATTTCTCATTTCACCCCGATGAAGGATCGGGGCTTCATTCGAAATGACGACTTCGATTGGACTTTTTGGCTGTATCGCTTTGGTCGGCTGCTTGCAAAGGTTCGGGAGATTTCTCATTTCGCCCCGATGAAGGATCGGGGCTTCATTCGAAATGACGCCTTCGATTGGGCTTTTTGGCTGTATCGCTTTGGTCGGCTGCTTGCAAGGGTTCAGGAGATTTCTCATTTCACCCCGATGAAGGACCGGGGCTTCATTCGAAATGACGTACTCCTATTGGGCTTTTTTTAAAATAACAAAGGGGCCGATGGCCCCTTTGTGAAAACGATAAACGGTAAAGTATTATTAAGCGTTGACAAGGGCTACAGGAGCCGCTGAACGGATCTCTTCGTTGGCCTGGTCGGCATACTTGGCGAAGTTCTTAATGAACAAGCCGGCCAGTTCGTTTGCTTTTTTGTCGTAGGCTTCTTTATCTGCCCAAGTGTTGCGTGGGGAGAGTATCTCTGCAGGTACGCCGGGTACGGTGTTCGGCATCAGTACACCAAATACAGGATGTGCTTCATAAGATACATTATCCAGCTGGCCGGTCATGGCAGCTGTGATCATGGAGCGGGTGTAGCTGAGCTTCATGCGGCTGCCGGTGCCATATGCGCCACCGCTCCAGCCGGTATTCACCAGCCATACGTTCACTCCGGTATCAGCTTCCAGTTTTTTGCCCAGCAGTTCGGCATACTTTGTAGGGTGCAGCGGCAGGAACACACGCCCGAAACAAGCGGAGAATGTGGTCTGCGGCTCGGTAACGCCTACTTCTGTGCCGGCAACCTTGGCGGTGTAACCACTGATGAAGTGGTACATAGCCTGTGCCTTGGTGAGCTTGGATATAGGTGGCAATATGCCGAACGCATCGCAGGTAAGGAAGAACACATTCTTGGGCTGGCCGCCATAAGAAGGCTCTTTTGCGTTGTGTATGAAATCAATAGGGTAGGCAGCGCGGGTGTTCTCGGTGATGCTGGCATCGGTATAGTCTACCTTATTAGTGCCTGCAATGAACTTAATGTTCTCGAGGAGTGCGCCCGGTTTGATAGCTGCATAGATCTCCGGCTCTTTCTCTGCGCTGAGGTCTATACATTTTGCATAGCAGCCGCCTTCAAAGTTGAATACAGAATTATCTGCCCAGCCATGCTCATCGTCGCCTATGAGGGCGCGCTGTGAGTCTGCGCTGAGTGTAGTTTTGCCGGTGCCGCTGAGGCCGAAGAACAGTGCTACATCGCCGTCTTTGCCTTCGTTGGCCGAGCAGTGCATACTCAGTACTTTATGATCGTGTGGCAATACGAAGTTGAGGACACCGAAAATGCCTTTCTTCATTTCGCCGGTATAGGCCGAGCCTCCGATGAGGATGATCTTGCGGGTAAAGTTGACAATTGTAAAGTTGGCCTGGCGGGTACCATCTACAGCCGGGTCGGCATGGAAGCCGGGGGCCTGGAGGATGAGCCAGTCGTGGTTCTGTGTATCTAATTCTGCTGTAGTAGGGCGCAGGAAGAGGTCGTTACAGAACAGGTTGGCCCATGGTGTTTCGTTGACCACGCGGATGTTGAGGCGGTATTTAGGGTCGGCGCAGGCATAAGCATCGCGCACCCATACTTCTTTGCCGGCCATGTAGGCACACACCTTATCATAGAGTTTGTCAAATGCTTCCGGGGAAATAGGGATATTTACATCGCCCCAGTCGGCACTGTTCTCTGTGATAGCGTCCTTCACGGTAAACTTATCTTTCGGAGAGCGGCCGGTAAATTTGCCGGTACTCACACACAATGCGCCGGTATCGTTGAGAACGCCCTGCCCGAGGCTAAGTGTAGATTTTACTAATTCTTCGGGGGAGAGATTCCAATGCGCGATACCCACGTTCAAGCCCAGGTCTGATAAGTTGACCGATGGATTTTTTTTGCCAAATTCCTGCATAATGTTATCTTTTTATGAAAAATTGAAACAGACGGCAAAATTAAAACATAA
>CAIVKT010000347.1 GCA_903906615.1 uncultured Bacteroidota bacterium
CCATTCACCTGTTGCAGTACTTCTGCTTCATCAGTGCCAACAACAGCGCCATAGCAAGCCTGATTCTCGTAGGGCGGGCTTTTGGCACCGGCACCGGAATGCGGTGTGAAGTAGTAGGTATATTTCCCTTCAAAGGCGGGACAGCCAAATTGCTGAAAAGGCAAAGCCGTACCACGCCCCACGCTCACCGGTGTACCTTCAAACAAACACAATGAGGGATAAGCATAGACTGCAGCCATAGTACGCAGGTTGGGCGATGGTGCGACAGGCAGGCGATACTTTTTTGCATGGGTATAGTTGTGGCATTTGATCACTTTCAGGTCTAAGGAGTCAGCATTGTTGAACCAATGCTCGCCTGCTATCATGGAGGCATATTCTCCTGCCGTCATACCATACACTACAGGTATGGGCTGCATACCTACAAACGACTTATTCTCTTTTTCCAGCACCGGACCATCCACATAAAAGCCATTGGGGTTTGGCCTGTCGAGTACCACGAATTGCTTACCCTGTTCGGCGCAGGCTTCCATACAATATTCAAGGGTGGATATGTAGGTGTAAAAACGCAGCCCCACGTCTTGCAGGTCGTATACCACCACATCCACATCTGCCAGATCTTTAGCCTCCGGTTTTTTGTGACTGCCATACAATGACACGACCGGTATTTGCGTGGCGCTGTCGGTCATATTATCCACTTTAGCCCCCGCATCTTCATTTCCCCTGAAGCCGTGCTCGGGTACAAATATCTTCACCACGTCAATGTTGTTTTTCAGCAGCAGATCCAGGAGGGATACATTTCCGATAACCGAGGTTTGGTTGATGACCAGCGCTACATGCTTACCTTTGAGTAAAGGCAGGTAACCGGCAGGTATTGCATCGGCAGGCCTGATGGAGGTATCGTATACCCCCCCTGCCCTGCAAAGCACAGCAGGAAGCAACAATATAACCAGCAAAAATCCGGCAAAAAAAGGCTTCATAGCGCAATTATTTTTCATAAAGATAACCTCCCGATTATGATATTAATGTACCTTGCACCCTTTATTTAATTTCAAAAAGCAATTATATGCAGCAAGTAACAAAGGGCGACCAGGTAAAGGTACACTACCACGGCAAATTAACAGACGGTACTACCTTCGACAGTTCCCAGGGCCGTGAGCCACTACAATTCACCGCAGGCAGCGGGCAGGTGATCAAGGGATTTGATGACGCAGTAATAGGGATGGCCGCAGGCGAAAAGAAAACAGTGCATATACCGGTAGCGGAAGCATATGGCGAGCATGATGACAATATGAGCATGGAGTACCCCGTGAGCGATTTCCCGGCAGATATGAAACCGGAAGTGGGTATGGAACTGCAAATGGGCGACAACACGGGCAATGTATTTCCTGTAGTGATCACCGCAGTGAATGGCGATATGGTGATGCTTGATGCCAACCATCCACTGGCAGGCAAAGACCTGGTCTTCGACCTGGAACTGGTGGCTATAGGATAAACAATACTAAAGTAGCATTCATAAAAAATAGCGGTATCTCTACCGCCATTTTTCTTATCCTTAAATATCGCTCCTTATTCTTTCACGAGCCGGGCAACCATCTTCCTGCTGCCTTCACTATTACATACCTGTAGTATGTACATACCTGAAGAGAGGCCGCTGATATGAAATGACCGTGTGCCTTCCTGTACCACATCCCATGTAGGGCTTACCTGGCGGCCAATGACATCATAGATAGCCACCTTATCAGACTGCGCAAGGCCGGAAACAGCAATATCCTCAACAAAAGGATTCGGGCTGATCTCCATTGCGGCATTCAATGTTACTGTATTTACAGCTACTGCCGGGTTGTATGTTTTGCGAA
>CAIVKT010000348.1 GCA_903906615.1 uncultured Bacteroidota bacterium
GCCACCACGCACAGCGGCATCCTCAATGAACAGGTGCAGCTCAGCAACACCATCGCCAACGCCATGTACCTGCTCAGCATCCACACCGCAGCAGGCAACAGGGTGTTCCATGTAGTGGTAGAGCAATAGAGATCAATACAATTAATTTACAAAACGATAAAAACCGCGCATAGCGCGGTTTTTATCGTTTGATATCGGTGCTTGATTATGCTTCCATATAAGACTCGGTAGGCTCGCAGGTGCAGATCAGGTTGCGGTCGCCGTAGGTATTGTTAACACGCGTCACGCTTGGCCAGAATTTGTTGTGCTTCACCCATGGCAATGGGTAAGCTGCCTGCTGGCGAGTGTAGGCGTGGTTCCATTCATCGGCAGTAATATCAAACTGTGTGTGTGGCGCGTTCTTCAATGCGTTATCCACCTTGTCGGCCTTGCCTTCTTCTATCGCCCTTATCTCGGCGCGTATGCCCAGCAGGGCATCGCAGAAACGGTCCAGCTCAGCTTTGTCTTCGCTTTCTGTTGGCTCTATCATTATAGTGCCTGCTACAGGGAAGCTCATGGTAGGTGCGTGGAAGCCGTAGTCTATAAGGCGCTTGGCCACATCTTCAGCTTCTATCTCTGCGCTCTTCTTGAAGGGGCGCAGGTCTACTATAAACTCATGTGCGCAGGTGCCGCCATTGCCGGTGTACAGTATTTCAAAATCATTTTGCAGGCGCGCGCGCATGTAGTTAGCATTAAGTATAGCGTACTCGGTAGCCTTGCGCACGCCTGTAGCGCCCAGCATACGTATGTAGCCATAAGAGATCAGCAATATGCTGGCCGAGCCATAAGGCGCAGCAGATACAGCATTTACAGAATGGCCGGTAGATTTGCCATCGGAGAAGATAACGTGGCCGGGCAGGAAGGGTGCCAGGTGCTGCTTCACGCAGATAGGCCCCATGCCGGGGCCGCCGCCGCCGTGTGGTATCGAGAAGGTCTTGTGCAGGTTCAGGTGGCACACATCAGCGCCTATGAGGCCGGGAGCGGTAAGGCCCACCTGCGCGTTCATATTGGCGCCGTCCATGTATACCTGGCCGCCGTGCTGGTGCACTATGTTGGTTATTTCTTTTACGGATTCTTCAAAGATGCCGTAGGTAGAAGGATAAGTGATCATGATACCCGCAAGGTTGGCCGCGTTCTGATCAGCTTTCAACTTTAGGTCTTCCACATCTATGTATCCGTTCTCTAATGCCTTTACCACTACTACCTTGTAGCCTGCCATTACAGCGCTGGCAGGGTTGGTGCCGTGTGCTGAAATTGGTATCAGTATCACATCGCGGTGTGAGTCGTTGCGGCTCTCGTGGTAGCTGCGTATGGCCAGCAGGCCGGCATACTCGCCCTGCGCGCCGCTGTTGGGCTGCAGGCTGCAGGCATCAAACGCGGTGATCTCGCAGAGGTATGCGGAAAGGTCTTTTACTATTTGCAGGTAGCCTTCGCATTGGTCGGCAGGGGCAAAGGGGTGCATCTTGCTCCAGTGCGGCCAGCTCAGCGGCATCATTTCCGATGCGGCGTTCAGCTTCATGGTGCAGCTGCCCAGCGATATCATGCTGGTGTTCAGGCTCAGGTCTTTGTTCTCCAGCATCTTCAGGTAGCGCATCATCTGCGTTTCGCTGTGGTGACTGTTGAAGACCTGTTGCGTCAGGAACTCGCTGGTGCGGGTTAGCGCAGTAGGTATATGCGTGAGCGCTGCGTTATCGTCTATGTTGAAGGAAGAAGCTTCGCCTGTGGGTGCAAATACACTGATGATGTTCAACACATCGCTTGGCGATGTTGTTTCATCCAGCGATATGGATATGCTGCCATCGGTGTGGTAAAAGAAGTTGATGCCACGCTCCTCGGCTGCTTTGCGCACTGTTTCAACAGAAGCACCGGTAACCGTAATGGTGTCGAAATAATTTTTGCTGTGCAACTGCACACCCCTGTCAGTCAGTGCATCGCTCAGCGACTGTGTGAGTATAGCCACACGCTTAGCGATATTGATGAGGCCCACAGGGCCATGGTATATGGCGTACATGGCCGATATATTGGCCAGCAGCGCCTGCGCCGTGCATATGTTCGATGTTGCTTTTTCTCTTTTGATGTGCTGCTCGCGTGTACCCAGCGCCATGCGCAGCGCGCGGTTGCCGTGCGCGTCTATGCTCACGCCTATGATGCGGCCGGGCATCATACGCTTAAAGTCGTCCTTGGTAGAGAAGAAGGCTGCGTGCGGGCCGCCAAAGCCCATTGGTACGCCAAAGCGCTGCGCGGTGCCTATAGCGGCATCTGCGCCCAGCTCGCCCGGAGGGGTGAGCAGCGTAAGCGCCAGCAGGTCGGTAGCCATTACTACATACCCACCTGCCTCATGCACAGTGGCAATGAAGCCGCGGTAGTCTTCCACGCTGCCTTTGCAATCGGGATATTGTACCAGTGCGCCAAAGTAAGTGGTGTCTATATCCGCCACACGGAAATCGCCAAACACCACTTCAATGCCTAATGGCAACGCGCGGGTAATGACCACATCTTTTGTTTGCGCAAATACACCATGATCTACGAAAAACTTAGGCCGCTCGGGGTTATCATGGTTCTTATTCAGCGTGTGGAAAAACATGCTCATCGCCTCAGCTGCCGATGTAGCTTCGTCCAGCAGCGATGCGTTGGATAAAGGCAGGCCGGTAAGGTCTATCACCATGGTCTGGTAGTTGAGCAGGCTCTCTAACCTTCCCTGGCTGATCTCGGCCTGGTAAGGAGTGTATTGTGTGTACCATCCCGGGTTTTCGAATACATTCCGCAATATCACACTGGGGGTATGCGTATCGTAGTAGCCCTGGCCTATATAGTTCTTACACACTTTATTTTTCTCCGACACTTCTTTGAGTTCCTGTAGGTAATGCGCTTCGCTCTGTGCTTTGGGCAGGCGCAGGGTGTGGTCCATACGTATGGATTGCGGCACCGTGCGCGCTATCAGTTCTTCCATGCTCGCCAGGCCGGCTACGCGCAGCATCTCTTTAGTGTCTTCGGCTCCGGGGCCTATATGCCTGCCGGTAAACTCTTCATTCTGAATGGAAAATAAGCTCATGATATCTGTATGATGTAATTAAAAAGAATAACCGTGTATAAGGAACGTTGACAAAGTAAAGTATACGATATGGCGCAGTTATTTTTCTTTTTTACAAGGCGTAAAATCTGCGAATAATGAATTATTTAA
>CAIVKT010000349.1 GCA_903906615.1 uncultured Bacteroidota bacterium
AGCCAAGGCGGTAGTTGTATTGCGGAATGGTAAAGGCTTTATGAAAAAAATTTTGATCCCATCCCTTATGGTCGCTGGCATGTACATGCTCCAGGTCATAACTGTTGCCCAGGCTATTCTGCTGTACATGCAGGGTAGAATGCGTATACCATTCCTCGTTATACCCCCAGCTGGCGTACATAGAGCGTATGTGTATCTTTTTCTTGTGCTTTACAGGCTCGGCCTGCTGTGCCGGTGCCACCTGTGTGAATAAAAGAGAAGTGAGCGCTATAGCGGAGAAAATAGACTTGCTGCTGTTTTTCATGAATATCGTTTATCGCGGCGCAAAGTTACTGTAAAATGTATCCACTCACTCAACACGCATAAACAATGATTTTAATGACATAAAATTATCTTCTGAAACGATAACCCGGCATCTGAGCGTAAATAAACAAGGTAAACACCGTCAGGATAAGATGAGATATCAACACTTGGTTCTTGCGCTGTAACTGTTCTATCGTATACATTTTCCCCGGCAGCAGTATATACCTGTATTATTTTTCGCAGCCCGTTTTCAGTTTTTATAGTAAAGATGCCTGCTGATGGATCAGGGTACAGGGCCAGCGGCAGCAATGCTGTATTATGCACCTGCGTGGTAAGGCCCGGTATGGTCACTTTCCTTATCCTGTAATTCAGCAGATCGCTGATGTATACATTGCCATAGCTATCGGTAGCAAGGCCATCAGGATTATTTAGCAATGCTGCCGTTGCAGGGCCGCCATCGCCGGAGTAGCCTGCTGTGTCATTACCGGAGAGCGTAGAAATAATACCTGCTGCATTCACCACCCGCACCCTGTTGCTATCGGTGATATATACATCCCCAAAACGATCTGTAGCCAGGTAAAAAAATCCCGTTGACAGCCCTGCCGCAGTGGCGGGGCCGTTATCGCCGCTGTATATCCTTGATCCATTGCCTGCTATAGTGGTAATGATGCCTGTTGCTGCTGTTATTTTGCGCACGCGCCCGTTAGAGTCATCGGCAATATAGATGTTCCTGTATTTGTCTATTGCAATATCAGATGGCGCATATAGCTGCGCTGCCGTTGCTGCGCCATTATCTCCCGAAAAACCCGGTATTCCATTCCCCGCTATAGTGGTAATGATCCCTGATAAACTCACTTTGCGTACTACGTGATCATATATATCGGGTATATACACATTACCGCTATCATCAGCGGCCACTCTTGCGCCGCCATACAGCGTAGCATCAGTGGCCGGCCCGCCATCGCCCGTATAGCCGCCCGTGCCATTGCCGGCAATAGTAGTAATGATGCCTGCGGCGCTCACCTTGCGCACCACATGGTCCTGTACATCTCCAATGTACAAATTGCCAAAGCTGTCTACGGCCACCTTTGCCGGGTTAAATAATTCGGCGGCTGTGGCTGCTCCGCCATCACCCGTATAGCCGGTGGTTCCAGTTCCCGCTACCGTAGTAATAATGCCCGCCGGGGTCACCTTCCTGATAACGCTGAAGTAAATATCTGCTATATACAGGTTGCCTGAATAGTCCATAGCTAAGCCCCCGGACGTGGCTATACTTGCATCAGTAGCTGATGCACCATCCCCGGTATATCCAAAAGAGCCATTGCCTGCATAAGTGCTGATGGTGTTTTGGGCGTAACTGTTGTTAGTTGTTATGGCTAGTAAAATAAGAATAAGTTTGGAGATTGTTTTTGTCATAGATTTTTTTTAAGAAACCGGATTTTATCTACCTGATGAGTGTAATGTCACCCTTTTTAAATTGTACCGCATTGCCTGTTGCCGGGCAATATTTTATTGTATAAAAATAAACGCCTACCTCAGCCATAACGGATTCAAATGTACCATCCCAAGATACGTCTATATCAGTGGTATGAAATACAACCTGGCCCCAGCGGTTGTAAATGATGAGTTCATAAGCCTTTACCGGGCAAATGGTATGTACCCTGAATTTATCGTTCAAGCCATCATTATCCGGGGTAAAAGCAGATGGAATTACCAGGCAATAAGCGCAATCAGACAACAACACATTCACCGTGTCGGTTGCAATGCCACATTCATTTGATACACTTAGTATGTAGCTACCGCTTTCGGCAGGTTGCAACAAAGAAACAGTATCTCCTGTACTCCATTGATACCTGTAATTTGCGTTTGCGGCTACGCCTATCATACCGATCTCATTTTTACAGAAAATAGTATCACTGTTCATTAAAACTACTGGTAACGGATCTACGGTAACTATCAATTCGCTTTTCTCGCTGGCACACCCGTTTAGTGTTTGTGATACATAAAAAGTATCAATTCCCGGTATCATGGTGTTAATGCCAATATGGGCCTGCCCAGTAGAAAATAAATTACTATACCATAATAAATCCTCGCCTGCTGCATTTATTATGGGATCAACTACAGCCTGGCATATTGCAGTATCCATAAGTGCTGGTGGTAAAGGCACCGGGTTCACTGTAACATTTATGCTATCCACCTGTACGCCACATACATCTGATGCGGCTAATACATAGAGCCCCTGCGTAGTTACTTTTATCGTATTAGTGGTATTACCTGTGCTCCATACATAGCTATCAAATCCATCATTAACGCGCAACGTTACCACCTGGCCTTCGCAAATTGCAGTATCGCGTGGTAAAGTCGTTAATCTAAGAAAAGTATCCAACGAGATATGTATGGAGTCAACAACCGGCCCACAACCAAAATTAGTCTGGTACCAATAACAGCCGGTATCAGTGATCACAGTCGAATTGCCGGTGCTTCCATTGCTCCATGAATAGTACATGCCTCCCGGCTCGGCATACAATGTCTTACTAAAATTGGCTAAAGTTGGCAAACAGGATATGGTAGTATCCTTACTTGCATGGGGGAAGTCTATTGCTTCAACAGAAACGTCGTCGATGTAATATTCGTCATCGATCAATGTATCAATAGCCGTATCAATTAGTGTAGTAGTTGCGTTTAGGCTAAAGTTACCAATTGTCAGCCATTGCTCACCACCACCAGCAACATATATGCCTGATACCTTTGTCCACAGGGTATCATTATGCAGCAAATATCCGGAGGTGTTCTTTACTGATGGTGTTAAAGATAATCCCTTGCAATCACCATGATCATGTACCTGTGCCACAGACAAATATGCATCTATGTTTGTTATAGGATCGGCCACGCCACTACTTTTAGGGATAGCAAGGTTCACATAATATGCTACACAATATTGCTTGCCTTTTTGTAGAGGCGCTAATAGCTTCACTTCTATATAGTTAGCACCGCCTATACGCAGATCATGTTTATCATAACCATAAGCTGTTATACAGGCATATGCATCACCTGTATGAGCATATTGATATCCATTCAAATTGCTTGGCACTCCGCACCCACATAATGTATCGCTATTTGCACAGGCATTACAGTACGAAGCCGGACATGCTTCACTTGTTTCGCACCAATCTGTAACTGATGGAAAAGAAAGATAATTAGAGTTGCCTAGACAACCCACAGCAGTAGGGCAAGCATTAATGTTCTCAAAACTTGGATTGGGCACTAAATTCTGTCCCTCACAGCAAAAAG
>CAIVKT010000350.1 GCA_903906615.1 uncultured Bacteroidota bacterium
GCGGCGGCAAAGGAAAATACTCAAAAGAAACACCAGCCGAGCTGATACGCATAGCCGAGCATACGGGCCTTAACGGCGACCTGCTGGTGCGCAGCAGTAAGCTATCTGCCAAGGTAGATAACACTGCCATACAGGATGGCTTTCAGCTATACCTGCACTCCTTTGTGCTCACCACCGATGGCGAGTGGGCAGTAGTGCAGCAAGGTATGAACAATGCTACCGGCATGGCACGCCGCTATCACTGGCACTCGCCCACCGTAGCCTCCTTCGTAGAAGAGCCGCATACTTTCATCTACGGGGCCAACCAAGGCCAGATCATCAACATCACAGACAAGCATGCAGATACCACACGCACAGGCATCCTCCAACTGGCGCAGGAAGGGCCGGAGAAACTATTGCCTGAAATCAAAAAGCTGGTGTTGCCCTCTCACCACGAGATACGCGCTAAAGACGTGGACCTGAAACGCTTAGGCAGCGTGCTGGCTGTTGCCTATGAAAAAGAACACCTGGATATAGAGTCGCTGCTGTTGCTGCAAGGGCTGGGGCCGAGGACGCTGCAATCATTGGTACTGGTAAGCGAGGTGATACATGGCACGCCATCACGGTTTGAAGACCCTGCGCGGTTCTCCTTTGCCCATGGCGGTAAAGACGGGCATCCATTCCCTGTACCTACCCACGTATATGATTAAACCATAAAAACGCTGGAAGTAGCCGTTCAGCGCGCAAAGTTGGGCAACAGCGACAAAAACGAAGCCATAAAGGGCCTCGCCAAAGCATCAAAGCAACTGGAGCAAGATTTTCAGCCCAACAACAATTTTGAGCAACTCATAGAACGAGAAAGAAGAGATTCATGGAAATACGGAGGGCACACTGTAATGGGGAAAGCAAAGCCACCGAAACCCGCGAATGATCAGTTGAGTTTATTCTAAGTAAAACGCGGTCATTTCATCTTCATTACAGCAAAATAAGGATGATCCGGATTCACAATCAGCTCTTGTCGTAGCGGATGGATCAGGACATCCATATCCTCCAGCGGGATAGCGCCAAGTAAAGGCTCGGCATCACCGGGCAACACCATGGCCCTACAGGTGGTAGCCCTGTTCTTAAACCTCAGCTCAACAGGAGCCACAACATCACATTCCACGATATGGCCTTTTGCAAGTTGCGCCTTTCTTTTTTCAACTATCGGGAATTGTAATTGTTCTTGTATACTTTCATTAATAGCCAGCATATACGAGCCTGTATCAACAAGCATGCTTACGTTCATACGTCTTACCTCATCCTCACCGATCCTGTGACGGCGCGCATCAGAAAGGTCATCGCCATTGATCAATTCTATATCAGCATATATCAGTCCCATAAAATCTCAATTTATACAACAGATAAAAGTAAGGATTTTATTTCAAAACAACTCCCCCTGCCCACTCTTACCACCATGCTTGCGCTCATGCTCCAGCAGCCATTTTTTGCGCTGTAGGCCACCTCCGTAACCAATAAGGCTGCCGTTGGTGCCTATTACCCTGTGGCACGGCACTATGATGGCAATACCATTCTCTCCGTTTGCACTCGCAACAGCCCTTATGGCCTTCTCATTGCCCAGGAATATAGATTGCTGTTTGTACGATCGTGTTTCTGCATAGGGTATCTTTAACAAACCTTCCCACACACTCTTCTGAAATGGTGTGCCTACCAAATGAAGGGGCAAATCAAATTCCTGCCTCGTGCCGTTGAAGTACTCATCCATCTGCGCTTCCAGCTTTGCAAAGTGCGAATGCTCGCCATCTGCAAACCGGTCATTCAATAAAGTCTCTACCCTGTTCACAATAGCATCTATACTTCTCCTGTACTGAAAATCGAACAGGCAGATACCCTCATCGGTAGCAGCGATGCGCATTTTGCCCACAGGCGTATCTATGTATTTGCAGGGGATCATTTTGCTTTCAGGAGATAGTTTAGTTCAATAAAGCCAATGCCTGGTATTTGGACACAGATGGGAAATCTTCTAAAAAATCATTTAGCAAGACCCCTTCATTAAGGTGGCCATATAAACTTTCGACAGGAACTCGTGTGCCATTGAAAACTACTTTTCCACCCAAAATATCTTTATCAATATTAATAATATCCACCACCCAAAGTTAATGAAAATAACTACCTGCTCGTCCACCTTCATTGCAGCGTATCCCCAATTATCTTACTGATCTCCTCAGCGCGGCTATACACCATAAAGTGTGTGCCGCCCTGTATCCAGTGATTAGGATGCACATGTGCTGCGGGTATTATCTGGTCGGCTGTACCATGTATGTGTACCAGATTTTTCGGTATGGTGTGGTTGCGCCACGTAAGTAACGCCTTCAATGCCCACTTCATAAAATCGCCATCAGAAGTGCGGATGATATCCCTCAGCAATTCTTTTTCCTCCTCGGTTGTAACACCAAACCTTTCCAGCACAAACCGGTTAGGTGTGGTAAGAAATGATGCCGGAATTATTTTGCTTTTAATGATGAATTTCACCAGCCCTCCGGGATCACCCAGTTCATCCTGGGTCTTTGCGCTCGATACCAATATGGTATGTTGCACGAGCCGCAACTTGGCTATCTCTACTGCCAGCATACCGCCAAATGATAAGCCCAATATCACCGGTTGTTCGTCAGTTATTTGCACAGCCAGCTTTTGCGCATAACAAGGCAGGTCATCATGCTTATCAAATGGCACCCACGGCACAGGCACAAACTCGTAACCATTTACGGATAGTTTCCTGAAGATGCGATGATCTGCGCCCAGCCCACTGATACAATATATGCGCTTTGCCGCCATGCTGTGTTATTGTTTCCTCAGCACACCCAAAAAGAATGCCACCCACCCCATAATGAAGAAAAGGCCACCAATGGGCGTAAGTATACCCACAGGCCCCAGGCTCGCACCGCTGATGCTCAACAGGCTCATAGCATACAGTGAGCCGCTGAATAATACGATGCCCGCAATAAAAAACGCAGCAGCCAGCCGCAGGCTTTTTACCGGAAAGGAGGTATACACTACGCCTGTTATCAGCAAAGCAAAGCTGTGATAGAACTGATAGCGTACACCGGTCTCGAATACCGCAAGTTGATCAATAGCCAATTGTGCTTTAAGTGCATGAGCGCCAAATGCGCCAAGGATCACAGCGAGTGCCGCAAAAACAGCGCCTGCGGTCAGTGCCCGTCTATACATACCGTAATAATTTGATCAAAGGTAGTGAGGGAAATGTCTTTTGTGTGTAAAATATGGTGCGCCTGTTCGTAATATACCTTCCGCTTGCCCAGCAGATCTTTCAGGTAGCCTTCCAGGTCCGCCCGGTTATTGAGCAGGGGGCGCACTTCAGTATCTTCTGTTATCCGTTTCAGCAGGGCGGGTATATCTGTGTCTATGTAAATGACCGTACCTGCATTTTTCATCAGCTGCATATTATCCAAAAAGCAGGGCGTGCCACCACCACAGGCCACTATAGTGTTCCCCTCATTGGTGTTGACAATATGCTCCAGGTATTTATGTTCTCGTTCCCTGAAACCCTTCTCGCCATACTGCGCGAAAAGTGCCGGTATACTTGCCCGTTCCTGCTCGGCTACATGCCGGTCCAGGTCTGTGAAATGCAGCTTGTACCGGTGTGCTATCTTCTCGCCCCAATAGGTCTTTCCTGTAGCGGGCATGCCGATGAGAAATATAATTTTACTATCCGGCATAATATAAAGCAGTCTTTAAGGCCTGTTATTAATGAACTTCCATATCATAAGCATACCCATAGAAGTAGCCATGTCTTTATTGCGCAGCCGGTCGAAAGGAAAGTAGAATTTCTTTGTATCCACACGCTCCTTATCAGCCACGGCCATCCACACTGTGCCGCTGGGGGCACCATACAGCTCGCCATCCGAGTCCAGTATGCCGGTTACAGCATACGCATAGTCGACATCCAGCACCTTCAGCGCACCCTTCACCATCTCTGTTACTGTTTCTTCGCTTATAGCGCCATGCTGCTCTATTGTAGCCGTAGCCACTCCAATCACATGCTCTTTTATCTCATTCCTGTAGCACACTATGCTACCCTTAAAATATTCGGATGCACCCTTTATTTGTGTGAGGTGATGAGCAACATTACCACCCGTGCAACTCTCGGCAAGGCCGAGTGTTTTTCCTTCTTTCCTGAACCAATTAGCCAATACATGCTCCAACGGTATATCCTCAAGTGCCACTACAATATTTTCTATCCTGGCAGCAATGGCAGTTTGCGCGGCACTTAGTTCTTCTGCCAGTTGCACAGCATCACCGCCTCTGCCCGTGAGCCGCAGGCGCACCATGCCAGCGCCGGGCAGGTAGGCAAGTCTTATGTGCGTAGGTAATGCCTCTTCAAGGTCTTTTATCTTTTCTGCTATATAGCTTTCACCCTCGCCTGCTGTTATTATAGACCGGTGCAGCAGGGCATCACTCGTAAATCTTTCTTTCAATCGAGGCAGCCCTTCATCCTCCATGATGGACACCATCTCGAATGGCACACCCGGCAAGGCTATGATCACCTTACCGTCCTTCTCAAACCACATGCCCGGCGCGCTGCCCATTTTATTGGTCAGCACCGTGCACACATCCGGCACTTCCGCCTGCTTCATATTGCGCTCCAGCACCGGCCTGTTGCGCCTGATCATCATTTCTTTCAGGTGCGCCAGCACACGCTCATCCACTATCATCTTGCCGCCAAAGTATTCATTGAGCAGCGGCTTGGTAATATCATCGGCCGTAGGCCCCAGCCCACCTGTAATGATAACGAGTGAAGACTTGGACAACTCCTCATCTAAGGCATGTACAATAGCGGCACGCTCATCGCCCACTGCTACACGCCGCTGCACATCTATACCCATGCGGTTGAGGCGCTGGGCTATCCACGCCGAGTTAGTATCGATCACCTGCCCTATCAGCAGTTCATCGCCTATGGTTATTATAGATGCTGCTATGTTACTCATGTGTATCGTTAAAGAACGGCGCCAGCCGCGTGTGTAATTCCTGTGGCATATTGGTCTTCTTTTTTGTTGCCGGGTCAAAGAACACCAGCGTGGTCACACCCTTGTTCAGCAACAACCCCTGCTCATTATATAGCTCCGAGTGAAACTGTATCTTAGGCCCGTCGGGCATTTCTTTAAGTATGGTCTTTACGGTTATCAGGTCGTCATACAATGCGGGCCGCAGGTACTGCGCATTCAGCTCTGCCACCGGCATCATAATGCCCATCTCCTCCAGTTGCCTGTATGTAAAACCCAGCTCCCGTATAGCTTCCGCACGGCCTACCTCGTAGTACAAGGCATAATTGCCGTAGTACAGGTAACCCATCTGGTCTGTCTCTCCGTATCGTACTCTTATATGTGTTGTTGCTGTAAACATAAACCTTAACCCCCTAAAAGGGGCTTCTCTTTTTAATTCAGAAGTAAATGTACAATATTCAAAGAAGCCTGTTAAAAATGACTCCCAACATTTACTGCATGTAATTATTTCTATGTATTTTTGTTACAAAATGTTTCATGCCTGAAATTTGTCGCTTTTACGGTATTATTATCAGAATGTTTTTTCGCGATCATTTACCTCCACACTTTCATGTTGAATGTGCAGAA
>CAIVKT010000351.1 GCA_903906615.1 uncultured Bacteroidota bacterium
CTATTGATTATGCAGATTTCATTCGTTTTTTTGGCCCCGGCGGATACCTGCATAAACTCACTGAAAACAAATAAGCTGGTATGAAAAGCAATTATCGGAAATACTGTTTTTTACTTTTAATAGTATTGGGCTTTCACTACTGTGCCGTCGGGCAGTCGCGCCACACCAACACATCTAAGTATGTAGGCCAGTATTTTTACAGCATCAACCTTTACAACAAAAGTGATACCGTTTCGGGAATGGGATTTTTTACTGTTGACTCCTTTGCATTTGTATACATGGTCAAACATGACAGCGACTATTTAATCCCCCTGTTTAGCGGCACATGGAAAGCTAACGAAGAAAGTGGCGATGTGACACTTACCTACAATAGCGGCGAAGTGAAGAGAAGTAAATTTGAATACTACGGCAAACAGATCAGGCTACTTATTGGCTCTTCCATATACTACCTGAACTCCTATTAGTTGATAAAAGCAATGTTGGAGTTCATCAAACAATAACGCTATTTACTACCACCAAGTATCAACCGCTCCACCGCATTATTCCCATAATCGTAAGGAATGTAAGCAAGCGATGGTATCGGGTTGGTGATGATGAGATTGGCACGTTTGCCTGTTTTTATGGTGCCCATTTCCTGCTCCAGTTCTATAGCGGCAGCGCCGTTGATGGTAACTGCATTGATGGCCTCTTCGGGGGTCATTTTTAGTTGGGTGCAGGCTATGGATAAGAGCAGCTGCACATTGCCGGATGGGCAAGAGCCGGGGTTGTAGTCGGTAGCGAGGCATACGGGCAAGCCCGCATCTATAATGCTGCGTGCAGGCTGGTATTGTATGCCGAGGAAGAAGGCTGCGCCGGGCAGCAAGGTGGGCATGGTGGTGCTGCCGGTAAGAGCGCCTATCTCTTCTGCGCCCACACACTCCAGGTGGTCTACACTCAGCGCATGGTGCTTTACGCCTACCTCTACCCCGCCTGAATGGTGGAGCTGGTTGGCGTGTATCTTTGGCTTCAGTCCGTGCTTCCATCCGGCCTCCAGCAGGCGTTCTGTTTCGGGTATACCAAAAAAGCCCTGCTCACAAAACACATCCATATAGTCGGCCAGGCCCTCGGCAGCCACGCGGGGCAGCATCTCGTTGATGATGAGGTCTATGTAGCCTTCTTTGTTGTCCCTGTATTCAACCGGGTATGCGTGTGCCGCCAGGAAGGATGCCTTTACGGGTATGCCCGCATTTTCTCTTAACCGCCTGATGACGCGCAGCATTTTCAATTCCCCTTCCAGGCAAAGGCCATAGCCACTTTTTATTTCTATTGCTCCCGTCCCCTGCGCCATTACCTTGTGCAGGCGCAGCAGGCTTTGGTCATACAGCTCGCTTTCGTCCATTGCATTCAGCTTGCGGGCCGAGTTGAGTATACCACCGCCACGGCGGGCTATCTCCTCATAGCTGAGGCCACGTATGCGGTCTACAAATTCTTCATCGCGCGGGGCGGCAAATACGAGGTGGGTATGGCTGTCGCACCAGGCAGGCATCACAAATTTGCCCGTGGCATTGATCACTTCATCTGCCTGCTGCTCCTGTAGTGTACTCATCTCACCAAAGCTGTGTATGCGGCCATTTTCTACAAGCAGCCAGGCATTGGCTATAGAGGGCAGTATAGCCATGTCTTTACCTGCTAGCCTGTTGCGGGGCGGGTCTCCGGCATGTTCTACCTGGCAAAGCTGTTTGATGTTGGTGATGAGCTGGCGCATAGCTTCAAAAATAAGCGAAGTTGTGGTAGCACACAAGAAACGGCTGTTTTAATATCAGCCTTCGAACAATTGCAACTTGTGCAGGTTGCGGTACAGGCCTTCTTCGAGGTTGATGAGCTCATTGTGTGTTCCGCTCTCCTTCACCGCGCCACCATCCAATACTATGATCTTATCCGCATTGCGGATGGTGGACAGCCTGTGGGCTATTACAAACGATGTGCGGCCTGCCATGAGGTTTTGCAGGGCTTCCTGTACCAGTTGTTCCGATTCCGAATCGAGTGCACTGGTGGCCTCATCAAGCAATAGTATAACAGGGTCTTTAAGTATGGCACGTGCTATGGCAATACGCTGCCGCTGACCGCCCGATAGCTTGATACCCCGCTCACCTACCAATGTGGCATACCCTTCGGGAAAGCTCATGATAAAATCGTGGGCATTGGCTTTTATGGCTGCGGCCTTTACTTCTTCATCTGTAGCGCCGGGTAGGCCATAGGCAATGTTCTCCTGTATGGAGCCACCAAACAGCAGTATATCCTGCGGCACCAGCGCCATTTGCCTGCGCAACTGCGTTAGTGGAATAGAACCGGCAGCAATACCGTCAAATAATATGTTGCCACCCGATGGCTCGTAAAAGCGCAACAACAGCGACACTATAGTACTCTTACCCGCACCGCTTGGGCCAACTATGGCCACCTGCTCGCCTGCTTTGGCATCAATGCTCACATTCTTCAGCACCTGCATATCCGGCCGGGAGGGATAGCTGAAGCTGACACCCTGTAATGAGATATTGCCGGTAAGCTTGTATTCTTCTTTTAAAGGTGTACGATCTAATGATATGATCTCGGTCTGACCTTTCAGCAGGTCGCGCACACGCTGTGTAGCCCCCAGTGTCTTTTGGAACTGGGAGAACAACTCGGCAAAGCCCGCCATAGTGCCGCCCACAAAGGCTGTATACACCACGAAGGCCGTAAGATCGCCGAAGGTGAGTTGCCCGTGTTGCATTAGGCCAGCCCCATACCACACCACCAGCACTATAGCGCCAAACACGCTGAACAGCATGAAGGACACGAACAGCCCGCGAAATTTACCATTCTTGATAGCCATGTTCATCAGGCCGGATATGCTTTTATCGTACCTGCCGATCTCGTACCACTCATTGGCAAATGCTTTTACATTGCTGATGCCCTGCAGGGTCTCCTGCACGACTGTGCCGGATTCTGCGAGCTTATCCTGCGCCTGGCGGGATATATTGCGGATGAACTTACCAAACACCAATGCAATAACTATAATAACAGGGACTACAGAAAGCATGAGCGCCGTCATCTTCGGGCTGATCCAGAGAATAAGGCCAATACCGATAATGAGCGTAAGCAAGCCCCGCAATACTTCGGCAAAAGTGCTGGTAACAGCATCCTGTATCTGCGTCACATCTGCTGTAAGACGGCTGGATAGCTCGCCCACCCTGCGCTGCGCGAAGAAATCCATGGGCATGGTGATCATCTTGGTGTATATCTCTTTGCGCATATCGGCCACGGCATGTTCGCCTACATAGGTAAACAGGTAGATGCGCAGAAAGGAGAATACCATCTGTATGCCCAGCACAGCTATCATGATCAAAGCGATATGGCCTGGCGTGAAACCCATGGGGCCGGTGAGGTCGCCATGCGCACTGTCTATGAGCCTTTTGAGCAGGTATGGGAACGACATGGTGGTGGCGCTGGAAAGCGCTATGAACACCAGCCCTGTTATGAACACTCCTCTGTATGGCCGTACGTACTTAAAAATCGCTAATGCCTCTTTTACTGACTCTTTACTGATCTTCGCCTTGGGCATATCTTCCCGCTCCGGTCCCCTGTTTCTTGCCATGTATAGAAATTCCTCTTTTTTTGCAAAAGTAAACTTACCTGCCTGCCCCGCATTATATTTTTCGGTAAATGAAAAGGTTTTATCGGTGAGTAACGGGTGCGGTTGGCCTTACTTTTATAGCTTTGCCAGCCAATTGTTATACTATGTCTGTAAAACGCGACGCTGCCTTAGGATTTATATTCATCACCATTCTTATAGATGTGATCGGTTTCGGCATCATCATACCTGTGTTGCCTGCGCTTATCAGGCAATTAACCGGTGGCGATATTACCGAGGCAGCACGGTATGGCAGTTGGCTCACTTTTGCTTATGCCATCATGCAGTTCCTCTTCTCGCCTATGGTGGGTGCGCTGAGCGACCGATACGGCCGCAGGCCGGTATTGCTGTTCGCATTACTGGGGCTGGGCATAGACTATATATTCCAGGCATTCTCGCCCACTATAGCGCTGCTGTTCATAGGGCGACTGATAGCTGGTGTTACAGGTGCCAGCTTCACCACCGCAACAGCTTATATAGCCGACATCAGCACACCCGAAAAACGCGCGCAGAATTTCGGGCTGGTGGGTGTGGCCTTCGGGCTGGGCTTTATCATAGGGCCGGGCATAGGTGGCCTGTGCAGCGAATGGGGACGGCATATAGGCCATACAGGTACTTTCGACTGGTCGGTGAGGCTTCCGTTCATTGTAGCCGCTGCATTCAGCCTGCTGAATATGTGCTACGGCTTTTTTGTACTGCCCGAATCACTGCTCAAAGAGAACCGCAGAAAGATAAACTGGAAGCGCGCCAACCCGATAGGCTCGCTGATGCACTTGCGCAAGTACCCGATCATATCAGGGCTTACCGTTTCGTTCTTCCTCATTTATATTGCCGGCCATGCCGTGCAGTCCAACTGGACGTATTACACCATCTATAAGTTTGGGTGGAGCAGCCTTACGGTGGGTATTTCCCTTTCTGTAGTTGGTGTGCTGGTAGCCACGGTGCAGGGCGGGCTGATACGCATCACCATTCCTAAGCTGGGCGAGAAGAACTCGGTATATGTTGGCCTTGCGCTTTATGTAGTAGGCATGACGCTGTTTGCCTTCGCTTCGCAAAGCTGGATGATGTTTGTGTTTCTTATACCCTACTGCCTGGGCGGTATCTGCGGGCCTGCGCTGCAAGGCATCATATCCAACCAGGTACCCGCGAATGAGCAGGGCGAACTGCAAGGCGCGCTTACCAGCCTCATCAGCGTTACTTCGTTCCTCGGGCCGCTGATCATGAACAACCTGTTTGCCTACTTCACCAGCGATGCAGCCCCATTCAAATTTTCGGGTATGCCGTTTATAGCGGGTGCGGTATTCATGCTCATTTCTATTTTCTTTGCGATACCTTCTCTGCGGCATTACCATAGGGCTAAGCAGGCAGAGCAGAATGTATAATAGTCGCGCATCAGTTGTATTATAATACCAGATTTGACAACTTTTTAAAA
>CAIVKT010000352.1 GCA_903906615.1 uncultured Bacteroidota bacterium
CCCAGCGCATTGTAAGCTACTACAAGGTCTTTATATGCCCAGTATTTTTTGCTTTCCAGCTCGGCATTAAAGAAGCGCTCATCGGTTTCCAGTATGGCGATAAATTCATCCGACTCATTAATGATCATCTGCCATTCATCTTTTGCCTTCAGATCTATCAGTGAATAAAAAAGTGATGCTGAAAGCCCAAAAGTTATTTTGCCGTAGGCGGAGTCTTCCTTTTTTACTTCTTTTCTTAGTTTCCGGTACAGCTTTGCCGCTGAATAATAATCCTTCTTTTGAAAATAAGCATCGGCCTGTTCCTGTTTAGACAATTCCCCATTTTGCGCGAAAAGAAAAGCGGGGACAAACATTAAGATCAGTAACAGTTTGTACATATTGTATGGATATATTTTTAAATTCATGCGTTGAATAAATGTACAGCAAGTTATTCACTTTAAGGGTTAGCCGCTAATTCATTACCACATATCGCCCTCAATCACTACTTTAGCACTTCAAATCAAATGGAATGAAACTGCTTGAAAATAAAGTGGCACTGATCACGGGTGCCAGCAGGGGGATAGGCGAGGGTATAGCTGTAAAGTTCGCCGAGCATGGCGCTAATATCGCCTTTACGTACTTATCATCAGAAGAGAAGGCTAAGGCGTTGGAAGAAAGGCTGATGGCGCTGGGCGTAAAGGCCAAGGGGTATAAAAGTGATGCAGGCGATTTCAAGGCCGCCGAGCAGCTGGCCAATGATGTAGCCAAGGACTTCGGCACTATAGATATATGTGTGAACAATGCCGGCATTAGCCGCGATAACCTGCTGCTGCGCCTTACGCCCGAGCAATGGGACGAGGTGATGCAGGCCAACCTGAAAAGTGTGTATAACCTGACCAAGCAGGTGATACGCCCGATGATGAAGGCACGCGCAGGCAGCATCATCAACATCAGCTCTATTGTGGGTGTGAAGGGCAATGCAGGGCAAAGTGCTTATGCGGCCAGCAAGGCGGGCATCATAGGCTTTACCAAGAGCATAGCTGCGGAGATAGGCAGCCGCAACATACGCTGCAATGCCATAGCCCCCGGCTTTGTGGAAACCGATATGACGCACTACCTGAAAGACGGCGGCGCTGAAAAATGGTTTGAGAAGATACCGCTCGGCCGCTTTGGCACCACGGAGGATATAGCGAATGCAGCCCTCTTCCTGGCCAGCAATATGAGTTTATATGTAACAGGCCAGGTGCTGAGTGTGTGCGGGGGGATGAGTATGTAAATCCCAATGTACATCCCGATAACTATCGGGACCAAATTCCAAAAAACAAATTTCAAAGGAATATTACCGGGTGCAACAATTAAATCCTAAAGAAAGAGTATTTGTAAATCCTTGACAGGTATTTGGAATTTGGAATTTGAGATTTGTAGAGGATTTGGGATTTAAGAAGTAATTTTGCTAAATAAATCAAGAATAAATGCAGAAAATCAACGCTGCTATTACAGCTGTAGGTGGGTATGTTCCGGAGTATAAATTGACCAATGCGGAGTTGGAAACAATGATGGATACCACAGACGAGTGGATCACCACACGCACCGGGATCAAGGAAAGACGCATACTGAAGGGCGAAGGATTAGGTAGTAGTGATATGGCGGTAGGGGCGGTAAAAGAC
>CAIVKT010000353.1 GCA_903906615.1 uncultured Bacteroidota bacterium
GCTTTTTTTCTTTATCTGGCCGGGTTAGTCTCAGGACTAATAGCACTATTAATAGCAAAAGAGGTATTGAGCCGAAAATGATATATTGTCATAGTATTGGAAGATTAATATTTGTGTTCCCGCAGCGTCTCTCCGCTCCTTCAGCGGAGGACTCTGCGGTTCGTGCAAGGCAAGCAACAAATAGCCTATGATCCAACCACACCTCATCACCTTACAAAACGCACTATATCTATTTTATAAAAGCCCCGATAGATTTTTCGTGTTGGAGCGTATCACATTTTTTATGACCTTTGTGCCATCAGAGACTGTTTTTCAACTCTCACCTAGCTAAGGGATAACGAGGGCATAATACACCAATTGGACATCTAAATGTTGCAACCCTGAAAGGGTTGACTGTGAATAGCCCCGAGCAAAGCTCGGGGTGGCAAAATGGTTCACTCGCCAACCCCGAAGGGGTTGAACATGAAACTTACGATTTGGTTGTGTAAATGGTATAAACTCATGCTTCTCTACTCCCATATTTATCGGGACCTGCGACAAACCACTTTTCACAATGGGACATCGAATGGGACATCTGAAAAACTATATTCGTCTGTAACCATTGATAATACTGGTTTATAAATAAATCCATAATGGGAGTTATCCACAAAAAAAAGTTTTAGCACACGGGACATTGCAGCTTTTTGCCTGAAATCAAATGAGCTGCCAACAGGCAGACAAAAGTTCTCCTCTCCTTATCCTGAGCGATAGCCGAAGGGGGGAGAGGCAGGGGAGAGGCCCCCTCGAAATGGGACATCGAATGGGACATTCCGAAAAACCGAAATCCCTGAAACCATTGCCGGTACGCACAAGTAGATAAATCGCTAATCTGAGTTATCCACATTTTTTTTTCTGTGCAGTAGGACATTTCAGGATTAAGGGATACGAGGCATTGGCCAAAGAGCCTTGGTTGAACTGAATTGCATATGCAAGGGAAGATTTCTCGGCCTCACTACAAAATGACTATTACTATCTTGCTTTTTCAGATATTGTGCTGTATTCATGATCCACCAAACACCCATAAACGAATTCCTGTCCCTTGCCGGGCAATACCCGGTGCTGGATGTGCGCAGCCCCGGCGAGTATGCCCATGCGCATATACCCGGTGCGCACAGCCTGCCGCTGTTTAGCGATGAGGAGCGCAAAGTGGTGGGCACAGCCTACAAGCAGCAGGGCAGGGAGGTGGCGATAAAAATAGGGCTGGACTACTTCGGTGTAAAAATGCGCCCCATGGTAGAAGCTGTAGAAGCGATAGTAATGGCGCATAGCGGGCCGGGCAACAAATGTGTGCTGGTGCATTGCTGGCGCGGTGGTATGCGCAGCGCCGGTGTGGCCTGGCTGCTGGATCTGTATGGCTTTAAGGTGCATGTGCTGGCAGGTGGCTACAAAGCTTTTCGCAACTGTATGTTGCAGCAGTTTGAACGGCCGCTGCTGTTGAAGGTAGTAGGTGGCTATACAGGCAGCGGTAAAACGGAAGTGCTCAAAGAATTAGAAAAGAGCGGGCAGCAAATTATAGACCTCGAAGGTATTGCAAGCCACAGGGGCTCGGCATTTGGTGGCATAGGCATTGCACCGCAGCCCACACAGGAAATGTTTGAGAATAAATTGGGAATGGCATTGTATGGTATAGCTGATGCAACGCAGCCTGTATGGATAGAAGACGAGAGCAGGCGCATAGGTACAGTAAATATCCCCAATGTATTCTGGGAAAGAATGCGACAATCGCCTGTGTATTTCCTGGATATACCCTTTGCTGAGCGGCTGAACTATATTACAGCTACATATGGCCTGCTGGATAAGGAACAATTGATAGCTGCCATACAGCGCATACAGAAAAGGCTGGGCGGGCTAAACGCTAAGAACGCTATAGCGCACCTGCAGGCCGATGAACAGAAAGAGGCATTCGGTATATTGCTGCACTACTATGATAAGTATTATGGACAGGATATAGAGGTTCGCAGCAAATATCTGCGCATCAGTAGGATAGCTTGTGATGTAGTGGACAAAGAAAATTATAAAACCCTGGAGGAAAAAATTACAACCTGATGGAAACAACTGACGAAAAGATAAGACTGACACAATACTCGCGCGGGGCAGGGTGTGGTTGCAAGATAGCGCCTGCCGTATTACAGGAGATACTGAAGACCAATACAGTGCAACCCTTTAATAACGCGCTGCTGGTGGGCAATGCCAGTAATGATGATGCTGCGGTGTATGACCTTGGCAACAACAGCGCCCTCATCAGCACTACCGATTTTTTTATGCCCATCGTTGATGATGCGTACGACTTTGGCCGCATAGCAGCAGCCAATGCCATCAGCGATGTGTATGCTATGGGCGGCAGGCCCATAATGGCCGTAGCTATACTCGGCTGGCCGGTAGATAAACTGCCAGTGGCGCTGGCACAGCAGGTGCTGGAGGGTGCAAGGGCTATCTGCACCGAAGCAGGCATACCGCTTGCGGGCGGGCATAGCATAGATACCACCGAGCCGGTCTTCGGGCTGGCAGTAAGCGGGCTGTGTGATATTGCCCACCTCAAAAGAAACAACACAGCCAGGGAGGGTGATCTGCTTTTCCTCACCAAGCCTATAGGTGTGGGCATACTGGCCACGGCGCAAAAAAGAGAAGTAGCGAGCGAAGGAGAACTGGTGCGGGCCACAGCACAAATGACCATGCTGAACAAAGCAGGGGAAGCGCTGGGCAAGATAGCAGGCGTATCTGCGATGACGGATGTAACCGGCTTCGGGCTGGGCGGGCACCTGATAGAGATGGCCGAGGGCAGCGGCCTATCGGCAGAGCTGTACTATAATAAGATACCGGTGATAAAGGGCGCGCGCGAATTGCTGGCGCAACGTATAGTACCCGATGCCACCTACCGCAACTGGAACGGCTATGGCAGCAAGATACATTTTGAAGCAGGTGTAGATGTGATGGAAGCCTTCAGCCTGCTGCCCGACCCGCAAACGAATGGCGGGCTGCTGTTTGCGGTAAGCCCGGCCTTCGAGGGCCAGGTAACACAGTTGCTCACAGACTATGGCCTGCACGGCTTTGTAGTACCTGTAGGCCGGATGATAGCCCGGCAGGATAAGGTGGTTGTCGTAATGCCATAATTAGTATTACGCTACAATATTGGCAGTGCGGTAGGCGGTGCCTTTAAAGATGGCTACCAGCTTGCCGGCCTCGTTGGTGGTGCGTATGTCGTATACGCCGGTCGTATTGCCCAGGTGTAGTTCCTTAGCCTCTACCGTAAGCACTTCGCCTTCTTTTGCGGGCCGGGTAAAAGTGATGCTCACATCCAGCGCTACTGTTATGCGGCCATGCGAGTTGCAGGCAAATGCGAAAGCCGAGTCGGCGGCAGAGAATAGTACCCCGCCATGTATACTGGAGAAGCCGTTGAGCATATCAGGCCGCACGGTATAATGTAGTTTGCAATAGCCCGGTCCTACCTCATCTATCTGCAGCCCCAGCAGCTTGGAGAAGCTGTCATTGGCCATCATAATGTCGGTTACCTCTTGCGGGGTAGGCATCTTATGGTCTGCGTCTTTTTCGTGCATGGCTTAGTCTTTTTTACGGGTGTCTATGATGCGGTTTGTTTTGCCGCCTTCGCTGCGGGGTATTTCGCCGGGGGCCATCAGGTGCACCTTCATGGTAAGGCCAATGTTGTCCTTTATCTTTTTCTGCAAAGATCGGTACATGGCGCTGAGCCGGTCATTGCTATTGATGAGGTCGGTGGTGAGTGGTTGCCGACCGAGTGCGTTATACAGGCCGGTACCCAGTTCCACATTCACCTCTACCTCATCCATCTTGCCATCTCTTTTTACGAGTAGCTGGTAGTTGGTGGTGAGTTCGGTGAAGTTTTGTAGCACAGCCTCTACCTGTGTATGAAAGAGGTTCACGCCGCGGATGATGAGCATATCATCAGCCCGGCCTATGATCTGGCCCATCTTTACGTGGGTGCGCTTGCCTGTCGTATCGTAGTAGATGCTGGTAATATCGTTGGTCCAGTAGCGGAGCACGGGCATTGCTTTTTTGGTGAGGGTGGTAAATACCAGCACCCCCGTCTGCCCTTCGGGCAATGGCTCACCGGTATCTTTATCTACTATCTCCGGGAAGAAGTGGTCTTCCCATATGTAGCTGCCTGTTCCTTTTTCTTCATGGTCTTCCTGCGATACGCCGGGTCCCATCACTTCAGAGAGGCCGTATATGTTGGTAGCAGTTACGCCCAGGCCGGCCTCTACGCTGGCGCGTATGCTTTCCGTCCATGGCTCGGCGCCCAGCACGGCATATTTGAGCTTCAGTTTCGACTTGTCAATGCCTTGCCTCGCCAGCTCTTCAGCAATAGTGAGCGCATACGAGGGGGTGCAGCAAATGGCATCTGTGCCAAAGTCTTGCAGCAGCATGATCTGTCGCTCGGTCATTCCGCCCGATACAGGTACTACGGCCATACCCAGCCGCTCTGCGCCGTAGTGCAGTCCCAGGCCGCCGGTAAAGAGTCCATAGCCATAGGCATTTTGCATCACCATGCCTGGCCTGCAACCTGCCGCAGTTAGCGAACGGGCTATGCACTCGGAGAATATATCAAGGTCGCCCTTGGTATAAGCCACCACGGTGGGCTTGCCGGTGGTGCCGCTGCTGCAGTGTATACGTGCTATATCGGTTTGTGGTACGGCCACCAGCCCGAAAGGGTAGTTGTCGCGCAGGTCGGTCTTTTTGGTAAAAGGCAGTTTGTGAATGTCTTCTATACTCTTTATGGCTGCGGGGTCTACACCGGCTTCTTTGAGCTTTTTCTTGTAGAAGGGTACATTTTTATACAGGTAGTCTACCTGCTCGCGCAGCCGCCGGCTTTGCAGTTCCCGCATCTGTGCCCTGGGCATCAGTTCTATTTCCGGTTGATACAGCATATGATATGCTTTTATGAGCAGTAAATTTATGGAAATAAACAGGAGCGTACCTCTTTCTGCATTTATCCTTCTATTTTTACACAGAAATGGCAATACTCAAATTATACATGATGATACTGGGCGGCAGGCCCGCGGCAAGGAATACAGAGCAGCACGATATTTTCTTTGCCATAGGAACTTCTCTTAAGGAACTTGTGCCCGAGATAAAGGCATTCTGGCCGGAGGCTAAGAGCAACCTGCACATTGATGCGTGGCGCGAGGTGACTTCGGTAGATGGCTGCCGTGTGGAGGTGATCGAAAGGAAGCATGGCGGTGCCAACTCCGACAGGAGCGGGCAGCTATTCTTCATTAACCTGGGTGGGTACAAAGAGGGTTTGTTTGATGAGCCGCACTTTAAAATGCTCACTGTGCAAAAAGATAAGGCGCAGGCTGTGAAGCACGCCAAGGATACACCGTTCTATAAGGAGCTATCCGTACCCACCCCCGGCGGCAACTCGCATGTAGATGACCACTTTGGGGTAGATGTGGATGAGGTGTATAATGTAAAGGACATACTTCCGCCTGGCCAGAAGGAACTGTATTCCCTCAGCATTATCCCGCAAGAGGGTATTGCGAATGATAAGTTGCACCTCGGCTACTTCAAGCTGAATGCACTGCCGGGATAGGCTTACTGCTCGGCCACTTTTTTCAGGCCTTCCAGCACGGTGGTCCAGTTTTCTTCCATATGCTTTAGCTGGTCGGTTGTGTCTATGTTGTCTTGTGTGAGGGTGACATGCGTATGGTCCTCATGCTCCCGCAATGTATAGATAA
>CAIVKT010000354.1 GCA_903906615.1 uncultured Bacteroidota bacterium
ATTAAAGATCATAGTTCACAATAGCAGCCAAACACATAAAACCCAGCACCCATACGAATTTTTAAAGCCGTCCTTTTATCCCCATTGCTTAAAGTAGGCCAGCAACATGCGAAAATCCCCGCAAACCCACGTCTCGCCTGCAAAGTTTTTTCTATGACAGCACAGCAGGCATCTATGACAGCGCAGAAAGCGCGCTATCATAGATGTTCAGTTTGGCAGCGCCAAAAAACCATCAGACCTTTAGGTGTTCAAATGCACAATTGCTTCAGAATGGAAGGTAATAAGGAACCATACATAGAATTCTGCCAATTCTTAAATTCCGAAAATTCCGATTCCGACCATGCAAAAATCTTGCACAAGTGCGCAAGAATGTAGCAAAAACCGTTAGCAATAATTCCTGCTCAAAACACCTTAAATAGTTGATTATCAACAATCCCGATAGCTATCGGGCGAGCAATAAGCTGAGCAAACAACCACTAAAAATAAAATCTGCACATAAAATTGCGCACTGCAAAAAAACCTGCCCGCATAGTGCGGGCAGGTAGCAACTGCCGGGGCAGAATAAGTTGGCGGCGATCAGTATTAAGCAAGCAATTCTATTGCTTCACAAACTTCTGTACCCTGCTGCCGTTAACAGAAACAAGGTACGTGCCGGCGGGCAGGCCGGCAACATCTACCCTCGCCTGCGTGGCGTTGTAAGAACCGCTGAAAACCTTTTGGCCCAGCGTGTTGCTGATGACCAAAGAAGTGATCTGCTCACCGGTCTGTATGGTAAGCGATGTGGCAGCAGGGTTGGGATACAAAGTAATATCATTGGCGGCATGGGCTACAGTAGCTACAGCCGCAGGATCATTTTCATATATGGTCAGCGGTGTTGCGGCATTGGGGTAGTCGCCGGAACTGGCGCCATTTCCGTTCACAGCATTCAGCAATCCGTAGAAGGTAACGCTGTCGCTGTAGGCCGTGGGCGCTGTCCAGTAAAACCAGGTAGCGTACTTGTTAGTGCCTGTGGTAGTTTGTGGCAATACGACGCTATGCTCCACAACTGTAGTAGCACCGCAGGCAAATGTATGTATGCTACCGGACAACGCAGAGGGTATGGTATAGCTACCCGCCAGCGTATGGTTGCCAAGCGCGGCCGATACCATAAAGCCAAAACCAGGCAAATTGGAGGTTACCGCAGTAGCATCGCCGGTAATGGTCACCATATAGGTTTGGCCCGCATGGTAGGTGGTTACCGGCAATAAAGTGGTGGTGTCCTTCACTTGCAATAACACTATGTTCATCGCGTTGTTGCCGCCATGGCAACTGCTGGTTTGGCAATGGCCGATGGTTGCTGTATGCGCGCCCGTAACATCGCCATGGCCGTGGTGGGCCGCGCCATCAATATCACTGGAAAGTGTGACGTATAACACTGCTAAAAAGCAGGCAAAAACAATAGAATTCCTTTTCATAAATTACCCTTAAGTGATTGAACTGCAAAGAAATGCGATGTACAATCAACTCAGTGCGCATACATATTATGTCTGCGTTAAGATTTACGAAAAGCGCGGTTATAGTGCCGGACAGAAAGGTGAAAACAGCGTTCTATTTGGATTTCTTCCTTATGCTCCTGAATTTCTCCATATCAAGCAGGTAGATGCCAATGATCGCTAGTATAGCCAGTATCGCGAAAATGACGATCAGCCAGCTATGTTCAGCCAGCATCCTGTGCAGCGGCAGTAATAAAATGAGAACGATAAGCAATAGAGAAAGGATGAGCTGCTTCATGTAGGGCCAAATTGTGTGAGTAAGCGTATGAATTTCGAATGTAAAGTTAATTCAATTTTTTTCCAAAAATATGTATTAACCAATCGTTTAGAATTGGTGATAAAGTCGCTAATAACAATCGCCGGCAAACTCCTATACATGTACACACTTCTATTCCGCAGTTCGGAAAATATTTCCGCTTATTGGACGATAGTACCAAATCACGTTTGCGTAAACCATTGATAATAAAGGACATTGCAAATCGGCACGGGTATTGCATTTCCAGTAGTTCACTAATTTAACTACTTTGCACATGACAAAGATTACCAAAGCACTAATGCTTGTGGTGGCCATGCTTTGCCTCCACACCTCCCGAACGCAGGCGCAGGCGCTCAACTTCGGGGCCTACAGCTATATCACCATCGGTGATATATTGCCGGACAACCAATCGTACACCAAGGAAGCCTGGATAAGGGTACATACGTACTACTCCACACACGGCTGCAACATCCTCAGTGCATTCGATTACCCTTTCTGGATAGAGAACGGCGTACTGAGCGCGGCCAATAACTATGGCGCCACCGACTCGGCAACGGTAAAGGATACAGGGGCTATCGGACTCAACACATGGGTGCATGTAGCAGTTACCTATGATGCAAGCAGCAGCACCATGAAGCTGTACAAGAATGGTGTGCTGATAGCCACCAACACAGCAGCGCCTTCTTACCACTCCAGCGCTTTACAGATAGGCGCGGTAGAGTATGGCGATTTCTTTGATGGCGGCGACATAGACGAGGTTCGCCTGTGGAATGTAGCCCGTACACAATCACAGATACAGGCCAATATGAATTGCGATGTGCCGCAATCGAGCTCTCTGGCAGCTTACTATCGTTTCGACCAGGGCGTTGTTGGCGCAGACAACAACAACATTGTAAGCGTATACGATTACAGCGGCAATGCCAATTGCGGTACCATGACCAACTTCACCCTCACCGGTAGCACGTCCAATTATATTACCGGCGCGATCACCTCAAGTTGCTACCCCATCACTATCGTAATGACAGCCCCTGCCTCTATCACAGGATCATCTGCGGTATGTACAGGCTCATCCATCACACTGGCCAATTCGGTGTCCGGCGGCGTATGGCATGTTGATGATATGGATACTGCCAGCATCTCTACCACAGGTGTGGTTACAGGCGAGTATGGCGGTACAGTCAACGTGTCTTACAAAACATGTGGCGGCATTGCTACGAAAACCGTAACCGTGAACCCATCGCCTACAGTTACTGCTACGGCAGCTTATGGCACCATCACAGCTACTGCAACAGGCGGCACCAGCCCCTACTCGTATTTGTGGAGCAACAGTTCTACCGGCAGTTCTTTATTCAGCTTATGGTCCGGCACATACGGTGTTACCGTTACCGATGCCAAAGGCTGCACAGCCAGCGGGTCTTATTACGTAGCCGGCCTGGCACTCACACTGACCAATGCGATCAGCGTAACACCGGCCAGCACTGTATACACCGGCGGCGTGAAGAACAACATC
This sequence comes from uncultured Bacteroidota bacterium, assembly GCA_903906615.1. Taxonomy (GTDB): domain Bacteria; phylum Bacteroidota; class Bacteroidia; order Chitinophagales; family Chitinophagaceae; genus Nemorincola. The sequence continues at coordinate 3,299 of CAIVKT010000354.1, forward strand.
TACCTCGGCTATGGCCCGCAGAGCGCTACGCTCACAGCCACGCCTACAGGGGCATCTACGTCTTCATTCACGTACTCCTGGAGCCCCTCTACCTACCTGAGCAGCACCAGCAGCCGCACACCTACGTTCACGCCTACTGCGGCAGGCCACTACACCTATACCTGCACGGCTACTTACATGGGCCACAGCGTATCGGCAACAGTAACTATGTGCGTGGTTGATGCTGTTGACCACTCGCATTGCGGTGGCCTCATCAAGATATGCCACGTATCTCATTGCACCGGCGGCACATCAAATACCATCTCCCTGCCATCATGTGCAGTAGAGCTGGCCCTGCGCTTATTCCCTGCCGACCACCTGGGCGTATGCTACGGGGGCTGCGGAACCGGTGCAAGGGAAGAAGCTACGCCAAGCGCGCCCGTGCTGATATGGCAAGACCTCGCTATGAATGCTGGCCCTAACCCATTTGCAGGCGCTATCACCCTCAATTTTGAAGGTGCCCCAACCGAGAACATCACCATCAGGATCTACGACCTCACAGGCCGTATACTGGAGCAGCAAGACAACCAACACCCCGGCACAGAGATAACCGCGGGCGCAAATCTTGCCAATGGTATGTACATACTGGAAGCTGTAAATGGCGACCAGTCGAAGAAGATCAAAATAGTGAAAATGAATTCGTAGTGAAGGTGAAAAGAAGCAGGGCTGCCTGTAGGGGCAGCCCTCTTCTCTTTTGAAAATATGCCGATCATTTCTCTACAAACAAGTTATCCAGCATCTGCTGGTTGAAATGATCATCGAGATTGCCCTTGATGTTGTTATACACCGCGCTGATGAAGATGCTGTGCAGCGCGCTGGATATAGCAAAGATGAGTATCATACCCAATACAAAGATGCCAATACCCACACCCTCATTGCCCACAGCGCTGATGCCCATAGCCACGATAACCAACGGCACTATAGCGACCATAGTAACCAGGCCGATGCTGAAGTTGGCGCCAATGGTCTCGCCCCACTTCTCCTTCATCATCTTGGCGGAGTTTTGCAGCGCATCATAAGGGCCTACGTGCTCATAGGCTATGATGGGTATCACGAAGAAGGTGGCAATGCTCCACACAAAGCCAACAAGCGAGATCAGTATCTTACCGAGCCAGCCGAGATTATCCTGTAGTATCTTCAGCAGGGTGCCCACCGTGGCCGCAAATACAGCCCATGCAAATATAGCCCCTACCCTGCTTGCGCTGAATTTAAGCCCCTCAGACACAGATGCTTCCTTGCCCTCAAAGTATAGCCGCGAGCAGTGCATCAGCGCCATGTTGAAGAACACAACGATAAAGTAATTGACTATATAAAATGCCAA
>CAIVKT010000355.1 GCA_903906615.1 uncultured Bacteroidota bacterium
CAATAAAGGAAAAGCGTCTTGTATGGGGCGCATGTTTTATATACCCGGTTTCCGCATATACGGAACTGCTACGGGGCTGCAAAGTTAGGGTTTCTGCTTGTTAAAAAAAACAAATAAATACCGGCGCATCGCTCAATGATTGAACGGCCATCTTAATACATTTTTAACTTTTATCACCTCTCCCAGCACCTATTTTCCATTATCTTTGCGGCATTATCTAAAAATCCGTTATAATATGTCGAATCTTACATTCACAATGATCAAGCCCGATGCTGTAAAAGCAGGCAACATTGGCAATATCCTCCAGATGATCAATGCCGGCGGTTTCCGCATAGTGGCTATGAAATACCTGAGCCTCACTAAGCAGCAAGCCGAAAAATTCTATGAAGTACATGCCGCACGCCCTTTTTACGGCGAGTTGACTGAATTCATGAGTAGCGGCCCTATTGTAGCTGCTATCCTCGAAAAAGAAAATGCTGTTGCCGATTTCCGCAAGCTTATTGGCGCTACCAACCCTGCGCAGGCTGAAGAAGGTACAATCCGTAAAAGGTATGCAGCCTCTATAGGCGAGAACGCAGTACATGGCTCAGACAGCGATGAGAACGCAGCAATAGAAGGCAACTTCTTCTTCAATGGCCTCGAAAGGTTCTAAGCCAATTTAATGATACACTTACCGCAGCCATATTTCGAAAGAAGTATGGCTGCTTTAGTTAGAAGAACACGCACATAACACCATTGAGAAATTGAGCCATTGAGTCATTGTGCGTTATCTTTGCCACATTCTATCACATTTTAGATCATATTCCCTCCACATTAAAGAAAGAATGGCACAAATATTTCCACTGTCCGAAGGCGAATTTACCGTAGGGCGCGATAAGCAATTCATACCCTTCGACATCGCTGCCGATGAGCTGAATGACCGTTCCACAGGCTCCCTGTTAGTAGAGGTGCAGCCCTTCCTCATCATCACAGATAAGGACGTGATAGTGCTGGATACCGGCCTCGGCTTTAAGAACAAAGAAGGCATACTACAAATACACGACAACATTCGCCGCCAAGGCTACGAGCCTGCTGCCGTTACGAAGGTGCTCCTCTCGCACCTGCACAAAGACCATGCAGGCTGCCTCGTATTCAAAGATGACGGTGGCATGGTTCATACCACATTCCCAAATGCAGACTACTACATATACCGTCCCGAGGCTGATTTCGCCTTGGCTACCGGCTATCCATCTTATCATCCCGAAGATATTGAGCCGTTGCTCACCACAGCGCAGGTAAAATGGCTCGATGGCCCTGAAGGTACTATAGACGGTTATATACAATTCACACACTCCGGTGGCCACTGCCCGCAGCACATTGTATACCTCATTGATGATGGTAAAGATAAAATATTCTACGGCGGCGATGAAGCGCCCCAACTAAAGCAGATGAAAATGAAGTACATCGCCAAGTATGACTACGACGGCAAAAAAGCCATGCACCTCCGCGAAGAATATGCCGCAAAAGGTAAAGCCGAAGGCTGGAAATTCCTCTTCTACCACGATCTAAAAACACCGGTGTCTTCGTTGTAAAAAATACAGCATCAAAGTCGCACACCAATTGGGTAACGTCTCCCTTTAGGGTTGGTTGTACTCGCTTGGAATTTGAAATCGATAGCTATCGGGATGGAATTTGGATTTTGTACCCTGGAATTTAATTAAACCTGTCATGCTTGTTATACGTATCATACGTATTCCACCAGTTGGTTTCCTTCCAGCCGCCTGAGAACGGCATGATCACAAAAGAAAGCAGCAGGTTACCGGTAGATACTACCCTGAAAGGCCCATCAGTATAGTTAGGTATAGCGCGGTACACGTTCATCAGGTTAATAGCGCCGCCGGTGGTGTACATAGCCCTTATCTTCACATCAAAGCCTATATAAAAAGACGCCTCTGCTTTTACATAGGGTGTGCAGCCAAAGGCAATGCTACTCTTCAATCCATCCACGCTTACACCGCTGAGGGAGGTGGAATTTATACTCGGCATAAGGCCAACGCCAAATGCGGCACCTAGTGGCAGCCTCTTGGTATCTATTGCATGGTTGCCCACCAGCCAGTCTATGCCTATAGGCAATGCGACCTGCAATGTGGTAGCGCTCAGCGAATTGGACGTAGGATTCACAACAGACAGGTCGGGCCCGTAAGTACTATTGAGGTCAGTCCAGGTATATTGGTTTACACTCAGGTGTAATGACATAGCCCAGCAACTGATGTGGCCTGTAGCCTTGAAGGGTAGGGTAAGACCGATAGAACCACCAAGGCCGGTGCCTGTAGTATTCCTTTTTATGGTAGTATCGCCCAGGTAGGTGCCGTTCTTCACCTGCGAAGTGCCGTTGAAGGTAGCCTGTGGTACTATATAGTTGAAGCTGAGCTCGTAGCGTTTGGCATCTTTGAAATAACTGAGGAATGGTTTCAGCTCAAATTGGTATTGCGCAAAACCAGCCATAGGTGCCATGCACAGCGCTGTAGCGATAACAATAAGCGGCTTTTTGAATATATTCATATCGGTTATCCGGTTTGGTGTTGTAAAAATATAAAAAAGACTGTTAAAAAAAGAATTCTTGGCAAATATCCGCGAAACGAGGTTTTTTGTAGTAAGGGCAGACTGGGATCTTTTGCACAATAAATCATTGTGTAATGGGTTTTGAAGCCCGCAATATAGGAAAAACACTTCCTACACATACCCGAAAAAACATAACTTTGGTTCCTTCATGAAAAAGCAGGCATTAAAGGCATCAGTGCAGGTAATGATTATAGCATCATACCTGTTTGCTGGCAGTGTATCCGCGATTGCCCAAACGCACTTTAAAGTACCCAGCATCCAAAAGAAGTGGTCGCAGGATCAAAAGCCGTTCCGCATAGCAGGCAACCTCTATTATGTAGGCACTTACGACCTTGCCTGCTATCTCATCAATACACCGGAAGGGCATATATTGATCAACACCGGCCTTCAGGACTCCGAGCCTATGATCCGTAAGCATATAGAAATGCTGGGGTTCAAATTCGCTGATATAAAGGTATTGCTGGCTACCCATGCACACTACGACCATGTGGGCGCAATGGCCAAAATAAAAAAGATAACAGGGGCCAAACTCATGGCCAATGAAAAAGATGCCTTTATGCTTGCAGACGGCGGTAGTACAGACTATTCGATGGGTGGCAAAGGGCCTTTATTTGAACCCGTTAAGGCAGATGTTCTGTTCCATGATATAGACACGGTAAATTTTGGAGGTATGCTGGTGGTAGCGCTGCACCATCCCGGCCACACGCCTGGGGCCACAAGCTTTTTGTTCGATGTAAGGGATGAAAACCACACTTACCGTGTACTCATAGCCAATATGCCATCTGTCATTGTACCCAAGCTGGCAGCAGTAACAAGCTACCCGGCTATAATAAAGGACTACGCCTACACTTTTGATGCGATCAAAAACCTCCGCTTCGATATATGGTTATCTTCCCATGCCAGTCAGTTCAACTTGCAAAGCAAGCACGGCACAGGAGATGGCTATCACCCCGAAGCATTCATAGACCGCGCTGGCTGCGATAAGGAACTAAACGAACTGCATGAGGACTATCTTAAAAACCTTGATGATAACTAAGCAGAGTAAAGCAGCGAAGAGGTCAAGATTTGAAGCCCGCTATTTCAGTTTGTAGACCCGCATAATAGTGCTGTTGAGTACGCGCACCTCATAAAATACCGCGGGGTAGTTATAATCATCCGGGTGCATTCTGAAATTAGTAATAAAGTAATCGGGATGCTCTGATTCGGGTACGCTGATGATGCGCTTCTTATCGCGTTCGGGGAGCATCGCCACGGCATTGCGCTCCGGCTCGGATGCCGCTACACGAATAACCGGCGAGGTATCGTGAGAGATGATATGATCCATTCCCTCTTTGTAGGCACAGCCCCAGTATTCCAGGTCATAGTTTTTTCGAAGATATTCCTCCCGGTGAGAAATAAGGTTGTTAAAATATACCTGCTGGTAAGGATGGTACCTGATCATGAAAAATGCGATCAAAACTATTTGTAAAGAACATGCGGCTATCACCAATGGTTTCCATCTGCCTTTTGCCAGTTTATGTATAGTGAATAGCGCAAGGAACACGAACGGGGGATAAATAAAATAAAGATGCCGCCAGTCATCAATATTCACACCATGCAACAGGGTGATGGCAATGATTGGTATAGCAAAGCAGCTGATGCAAAAGAGGAAATTCCTTTCAGGTGTGTTGGCAAGAAAATGTGCAGGCCTTTTTATAAAGAGCACTACTACCCATACTATACCGGCAAGCCCTGTGGCAAGCCACAATTCAGGCACTGTGATGGAGAACCACACCGGCATGTATTGCAATGGGAGCATATTGCCCGCATACATTTTGCCATCAAACAGTACCTGCCCGTTCCAACCGATGTGTGAAAGGTTATGGTATGATTCAAAGAAATTGGAAACAGGGTGGCTCCATAGCAAAGGCCATGCCGCACAAAGCATACCGCAAAAACCAAAAGCAAAGACGGTCCAATTTAGGATGACAGGCCACGCTTTTTCGCTCTGAGTGATCTTGCGGACAAGATCAATAAAAAAGAACAAGCTGAGCAGCAATACAAACAGGATGCCTATTAAACGTATACTTGTAGCATAGCCACAGGCAACACCCAATAATACATACCAGGGCCACTTGTCTTTTTTAAATGCAATATCGGCTACCAGCATTACGATCAATAATGCAGACAGAAGAGGGACATCTTTTGTATTGAAATAAGAATGCGCGTATATGCGGGGGTGAAATGCGAGCATTATGAATGCAAGGGTGGCGATAAGCCGGTCTTTAAATAAC
>CAIVKT010000356.1 GCA_903906615.1 uncultured Bacteroidota bacterium
CGCCGTATATGGCGGTGTTTTTATCGCAGTTTGTTTATCCTATCTTTGCCGCATGGAACTTAACGCACTCACTGCCATCAGCCCTATAGACGGGCGTTATCGCTCACAGCTCGCCACTCTTGCTCCTTACTTTTCCGAATTCGGGCTTATCCGTTACCGGGTGAGGGTAGAGGTGGAGTATTTCCTGTTCCTTGCGGAGAAAAAAGTGATAAAACTGCCAGCTGCTGTAAAGCCGGCTAAGTTGCGTGCCATATATCAGGATTTTACAGAGGCCGATGCCATGCAGATAAAAGGCATTGAAAAGACGACCAATCACGATGTAAAAGCTGTGGAGTACTTTCTTAAAGACAAGCTGAATGCCCTGGGTGCAGGCGAAAGCGTGGAGTGGATACACTTCGGCCTTACCTCGCAGGATATTAATAATACTGCCGTTCCGCTATTATGGAAAGAGGCACTGGAGGAGCAATATCTGCCTATGCTGCAAAACATAGTGCTGAGCCTGCGCAAACTGGCCAAAGAATGGAACGGTATACCCATGCTGGCCCGTACCCATGGCCAACCAGCATCGCCTACCACGCTGGGCAAGGAGTTTATGGTATTTGTAGAAAGACTGGAGGGCCAGATAAAACAACTAAGTCATGTACCATTTGCAGCAAAGTTCGGAGGTGCTACCGGCAATTTTAACGCGCACCATGTAGCCTTTGGCGAGATGGACTGGGAAAAATTTGGCAACGATTTTGTGAACAAAAAGCTGGGGCTGGAGCGCATGCAGTATACCACGCAGATAGAGCACTACGATAATATCGCAGCCCAGTTTGATGCCCTGAAGCGTATAAACACTATACTCATAGACCTTTGCCGCGATGTATGGCAGTATATATCTATGGAGTACTTTAAGCAAAAGGTAAAGACCGGCGAGGTAGGCAGCAGCGCCATGCCGCACAAAGTAAACCCCATAGACTTTGAAAATGCCGAAGGTAACCTGGGCATAGCCAACGCCCTGTATGAACACCTGAGCGCCAAGCTACCCATCAGCCGTCTGCAGCGCGACCTTACCGATAGCACCGTACTGCGCAATGTAGGTGTGCCGTTGAGCCATAGCTTCCTGGCGCTGCGTTCATTAGAAAAGGGGATAGGTAAGCTGCTGCTGAACAAGCAGAAAATGACAGACGACCTGGAGAACAACTGGGCAGTAGTGGCAGAGGCCATACAAACAGTGCTGCGCCGCGAGAACTATCCTAAGCCATACGAGGCGCTAAAAGAACTGACCCGTGGCAAAACCAGCATAGGCAAGAAAGACATTCATGATTTTATTGAAACGCTAAAGGTAAATGCCAAAATAAAGAAAGAGCTGAAGGCTATAACGCCGCACAACTATACAGGTGTAGCGTTTAAATACTAATGCTTTATAAAGGCGGAAACAAAAAAGCCCTGAAGGGGCGCAATACACCAGCCCGGGGCAACGCCCCGGGTACTCGCGACGGACAACGCCCCCCCCCCGACTCGCAATACAAAATACCACACGCCCTGAAGGGGCATAATCTCATAGAACAGGGCATCGCCCTATTACGCCTCGCGCAGGTATATCACCAACACCCTCATTTCTTCACGCCCAATCCGCTATACACAGCAGGCCAGTAGTCGGTAATGGGGTACACACTCATATAGCCATGGTTCTTGCGGTCGTATAAGATCATGGTGAGCGTGCAACAAAGGAAGTAAACCGGCAGCAGATAAAAATGCTTTTTGAGATTAGTGTTCTTGAGCGATAGCCCGATGATGATGCCAAACAATGGTAGAAAATCGAGCATGGTCCTTGCCCCGAAAGACAGTCCATAGCTCCAGCACCACCACGAGCTGTGTATGTAAGCAGTAACGAGCAGGGTAATGAAAGCACCCCAAATAAGCAGTTTATCAGTCTGCCGGTACCACACAAAAACAAACACAAATGGCAGGAACAGCAGCGGCGTATAAGGGAATACACCATTGTCGTAGCTAAACAGGAATTGCCAAAAATGCGGGTGCGAAAAATCAAAACCTTCCTTATCATAAGAGTAGATGAAGAAATGCCCGGTGGAGATATGGTACAGGCAAAAAAGTATGCAAGGCATAATGAACCCCGGCAGCAGCGCCAGAAGTGCGGATGGCTTTTGGCGCAGCGCATCAATAAGCATGGTTCGGCTTTCCCAAAGCACGAAGGGCAGTATAAGCACTATGGATACATTCACAGGCCGGGTAATGAATATGAACCCTGTAAAGAACGAAAGATAAGCCAGGTGCCGCACCGAAAAATGCTGCCGTAGGCACAGGGAATAATACAGGAACGCACCTATAAGCACAAAAGAATAAATGTGCGAATAAGCAGGCTTATCGGCCGTGAAGTAAAGGATATTGGAGCCAAAGGCGATCAGCAAAATCGTGAGCGACTGTTGTAATATATTCAGTTGCAACTTCCGCAGAATAGCGAGGAATAGCAACATCCCCAGCAGAAAATAGCAAATGCCGGCAATCCCTATCATCTGGAAATAAGGAGGGGAGTAACCCGTTGCCCGGTAGCCGCCCATAGACTCGGTTATATGCGCCCATGCAAAGAACGGCAGCATCATAAATGCAGTGCCCGGGTAGTATTTGTTGCAGACGTGGCCATCGAACGAATTTCGGTAATCCTGTATGCAGCCGCCTATGGCGCCGCCGCAGGGGCTGCTCTTTAATTCCACCTGTTCAAAAAAGCCGAAATTGAGATCGTGGTATATGAATATAGCCGGCAGCCACGCATAATATCCCCTGCCATCGGAGCATATATTCATGCACACATCGCTTGGCGAGCTTAGCCGTTTATTGAACTGCAACTTTGCAAACACCAGCGTGAGGAGCAGTATCAGTATTAGCGGTATTTTTGTTGTGAGTTTTGTTTGCATAAAAGTCTCGCGAAAATAAAAGTAAGGCATATCCTTTATAGAATTGAATTTGCAGGTATGTTTGCTGAGCAAATGCTACAGATACCACCTTCCATATTACAAGACCTGCAAGGTATAACCGGCTTCAATGAGCAGGCATTTGTTGCAGCTCATATGCAGCCACCTCCGGTGTCAGTGCGTATCAATGGGGCTAAGGATATTGGGCTGTTTGCCAATAATGAAAAGATACCCTGGTGTAATGGTGGTATATACCTGCCCGAGCGGCCTGTTTTCACGTTAGACCCTGCTTACCATGCCGGTGCGTACTATGTGCAGGAGGCATCCTCTATGTTCCTTGATCATATGTTGCGGCATCTGCTGGAAGGCAATACCGGCCTTCGGGTGCTGGACCTCTGTGCCGCGCCCGGTGGCAAGAGTACGCTGCTGGCTTCTTTATTAGATAAAGACAGCCTGCTCATTGCTAATGAAGTGATACGCACAAGGGCATCTATACTGGAAGAGAACGTGGCCCGCTGGGGCCATATGAATACCTGGGTAACGAGTAATGACCCGCGGGACTTTACAAAGCTCACCGGTTATTTTGATGTGATAGTGGTGGATGCGCCCTGTAGCGGCAGCGGCCTGTGGCGCAAGGATGCCCGCGCGATAGACGAATGGAGCGAGGCCAACGTGGAGATGTGCGGTGAGCGCCAGCAGCGCATACTGGCCGATGTATGGCCTGCCCTTAAAGAGGATGGGATATTGGTATATGCCACCTGCTCCTACTCACCAAAAGAAGACGAGGAGGTGCTGGACTGGCTGGCGGAGACCTATGACACAGCATCGTGCGTGGTGCCGCTGAAAGAAGAGTGGGGTATCACACAGGTGCAGTCGGGCAAAGGAATGACGGGCTATCGTTTCTTCCCCGGCAATGTGAAAGGGGAGGGCTTTTTTATAGCCGCCATCCGCAAGAAGGATGAGGAAGACGAGCTAAGGCCGGCTAAATACAAGCCCTGCAATGATAAAAAAGCCCACCAGCAAGCGGCATATTTGTTAAATAACACCGACTTTTTGTGCATACCCGGCAAAGAAGATTTTAGCGCCATACTACCTGCCCACGAGGCCGATCTGCTGCTATTAAAGCACTATGTATACCTGCGGCGCACCGGACTGCCACTTGGTCAGCCCGCGGCAAAAGAATGGCTGCCCGCCCACGATGTGGCCCTCAGTATAGATAAAAACAAAGACCTGCCCGCCATTGACCTCAGCCGTGACCAGGCATTATTATACCTGAAACGCGAGGATATGGGCATTGAAGGGGCGCCAAAGGGCTGGCTGATGGTCAGGTACAACGGCCTGGGCCTTGGCTGGGTGAAATCCTTGGGCAACAGGATGAACAACTACCTGCCCAAGCATTGGCGCATCCGCATGGAAATCCCTGAGTAACACCCATTAACAACGAATTATGACTTTACGTCCAACAGTAGTAATTTTGGGCATAATTGTTGTACTTTTCAAGACCAAATCCGCTGACTATGTTAAAGCACTTACTGGTAGTTGTATTATTTATATGTTCGCTTAATGCTGATGCACAGGTTGCCGATAGTTTATTTGTGATACATAAAGGCACCGGCTGGATCGTAAAATACCAGGTGAAACAGGGCGAAACACCGCATATGCTGGCCCAGCGTTTTTATATCACTGATCCCGTTTTGGCATACGCCAACGAACTGGAAAGCATGAAGTCTGTGACACCCGGCAGTATCATCAATATACCTGTGAAACCCGAAAACTACTTTACAGTAAGGCAACCATTGGCCGACCGCCAGGAACTCTATTATCATGTGGTGCCTAAGGATGATATTGCGCTGCTGAGTACTTACGCAGGCATCACCAAGAGCGATATGCGCGAATGGAACAATCTGAAAGGTAACACACTCACACCCGGACAAACGCTTTTTGTAGGCTGGATAAAGCTCATCACCCACGATACCTCCAATCCCGCAAGCGAATTGGTTTACCCTTCTGTAGAGAAGGTCGGTACTACCACAGCTACTACGCCAATGAAAGTAGCCGGTGGCCTGGATACTGCCTACGACCGCCAAACCAATAACGGAACTAATGTGCTGACCGAAAAAGGTACCGCGGTGTTTTTTGAGAAAACAGGCAAGAGCAATATTTTCTACGCATTCCATAACTCTACCCCCCGTGGCAGTGTGATCAAAGTGACCAACCCCGGCACCGGGAAATCTATCTTTGTAAAAGTCCTCGGCCCTATACCGGACACCAAGCAATACTCCGGCAGCATCATCGGCATAGCTACGGCAGCAAAGGAGACCCTCGGCGTTACAGACACCAAAGCTTGGTGCGAGCTGTCTTATTCTCCTAATTAAGTTAATAAGGTAACTGGTTAATTCGTTAATTAGTTAAAAGGTTAACAAGTTAAAGAGTTAGCTAGTTAATAGGTTAACTGGTTGGTCTGGAAATCTTTAAATAACTATTGCATATTTGCCTGATTAACCCTTTAATTAATTAACCAATAGCCCTTTTAACTAATTGCCTGATTACCCTTTTATCTAATTAACTTTTTTAACCAGTTGCCCCTTTTAACCAATTAACTAATTACCCTTTTAACTGAAAAATGAAGGTACTGGTAATACGTTTTTCTTCCATTGGTGATATTGTACTCACCACGCCCGTAGTCCGTTGTCTCAAGCAGCAGCGGCCCGATGTGCAGGTACACTACCTCACCAAGGCTACGTATGGCCCGCTGCTGATGAACAATCCCTATATCGACAAGTTGCACTACCTGTACGACGATCTGAAGCAGGTGACCGAAGAGCTGAAGAAGGAGAAGTTCGACCTGGTAATAGACCTGCACAAGAACACACGTACCATGCGTGTGAAGAAGGCGCTGAATGTAAAGAGCCATTCTTTTGATAAGCTGAACATACAAAAGTGGTTGCTCGTTAATTTTAAGATGGCAGCTATGCCTGATAAGAGCATTGTAGAGCGGTATATGGATACCGTGAAAGAGTTGGGAGTAAAGAACGACGGCAAGGGCCTCGACTACTTCTTCGACGACCTGAAGCGCATCTCCAATAAAGACATACCCATGAGCCACTGGAGCGGCTATGTAGGCTGCGTGATAGGCGGATCTTACAACACCAAAAAACTGCCCGTAGAGCAATGGAAGCGTTTTTGCGCCACAGTGCCCTACCCGGTAATGCTGCTGGGTGGCCCCGAAGATGTGAGCGAAGGCATGGAGATAGCCGCGCAGGACCCGATAAAAATATACAACTCCTGTGGCAAATTCAGCATCAATGAATCGGCCGAACTGGTGAAGATAGCCCGCGTGGTAGTGAGCAATGATACCGGCCTCATGCACGTAGCTGCTGCTTTTCAAAAGCCTATAATATCGCTGTGGGGCAATACCTCGCCGGAGATGGGCATGTTCCCGTACTACGGTTTTAATAATCTTAAAGAGCGGGTATCCCCATTATCGGTGATCATGGAAAATAAAGAGCTTAGCTGCCACCCATGCAGCAAGTTGGGCTACAGTAAATGCCCCAAAGGCCACTTCAGGTGCATGAACGACCTGGATATGAATATTGCCGTGGAACAGGTAAAGAAATTCTGGGCGCAAACTATGCCCAAAGCCAATGGCTAACCATTATATTTTCTGCAAAGAATAGCTATCTTTATTTGGTAAATTAAATAACATGCAGGCAGGGCCTTATGAGCGCGAACCTATAACCGAAGATGACCGGGAAATGCTTTTGTCTATCTATGAAACCCGCAGGCGATTTCTTTTTTGTGTTTACATCATACTGTTTGCTATCGGTGTGGCGTGCTCTCGCAGGGGAGTTAATACTGTCGGCGCCAGGTCTTCCCGAATGCATCAGCTAACACAGGAAGAAGAACACGATAACTTTTTGATATGGATGTTTGACTTGGTGTTTATAGAAACTATACTGATGAGTACCGGAGTTGTGCTGCTGTTCAAAAGAGTATTGCCGTATAGGAAAGACCTGCGGCAAGGCATGAAAGAAAAAGTGCCATACATCATCACTAACAAAAAATACTTTCCGATCACCGATCAATATTACATTGGCTTAGACGACCCAAAGTATATGAACAGGGAAGTGGATGCAGATACCTATGCTCAATGCTCAGAGGGTGGCGAATTCTACATTTACCGTGCCGTAAATTCAAAATATATTTTTGAAGAAAGCGGGAGGTTTACTATACTGTAGGATAAGGTAAAAAGAGAATAAACTTAGTCGTTTGATATCCTTCTGCTAATTAATTGTTTCAAACAGTTCTTTAAGATCCATTGCAAATCCCGGCAATACGGTTGTTGTGACTACATCGCCCGATACCATAGGGCGGGAGGTTACATAATGTCCGTCAGTCAGTATATTTACCAGGAAGGTTTTATCCTGTGGCGATACGATCCAGTATTCCTTTACACCCGACTCTTCGTAGATGTCGAACTTGTTCTTCATCTCTTTCTCATTGTTGCCTGGCGAGAGTACCTCCACAACAATATCCGGCGCACCAATGCAGCCCTTCTTATCAAATTTTGCAGGGTCGCAAACAACGCATACATCCGGTTGCAGCACAGTATAAATGGCGCTGTCTTCAATTGATTTTCTCGGCAGGCGAACATCAAATGGCGCAATGAAAACCTTGCATGTTTTTTTGCGCAAAAAATCCCTTAGTGTACCGTATACTTCGCCAGCCAATACCTGGTGATCAAAATTAGGTGCCGGGCTCATTTTGAATATTTTGCCCTTTATCAATTCCACACGCTCCTCAAATTGCCATTTGAAGTAATCGGCATAAGTGTAAACCTGGTTCAGATCAAGATCAGCTAATTCCATTCTGCGTTCTTTTATGCAAATTTAAGAATGTATCATTAAATTTTAAGATAAATATTTCCCCACAATAGGCACTCTTCTGCCCACACCAAATGCCTTAGGTGATACTCGTATGATGGGGCAGAACTGGTTGCGCTTGTATTCGTTGGTGTTTACCAGTTTTAGTATACGGTTCACAAGGGCAGGGTCATAGCCAAGTGCTATGATCTCCTTCGGACCTTGCCTGCGTTCTATGTATTGGTACAGGATGGGATCCAGTACGTCATATTCTGGCAGACTGTCGCTGTCCTTCTGGTCGTGCCGCAGCTCTGCGCTTGGTGCTTTGTCTATAATGTTTTGCGGTATGATCTCTTTGTCCCTGTTGATGAAGCGGGCCAGCGCATATACCTGCATCTTATACAGGTCGCCCAGCACACCGAGGCCGCCCGCCATATCGCCGTACAGCGTGCCGTAGCCCGTAGCCAGCTCGCTTTTATTAGAGGTGTTGAGCAGTATGGAGCCGAATTTATTGGAGGCCGCCATCACCAGTGCGCCACGTATACGCGATTGCAGGTTCTCCTCGGCTACATTAAATGGCAGGCCGCTAAAAATAGGATCAAGCGCTTTTTCAAACGACTTAAAAATATCCTCAATAGCTATGATGTTGTATTTACCGCCCAGGTTATTAGAAAGCTGCACGGCATCATCCACAGAGTGGCCTGTAGAGAACTGCGAAGGCAGCAGTAGAGCACTTACATTATCTGCACCCAATGCCTCGCAGGCCAACGCCAGCACCACCGCGCTGTCTATACCGCCCGATGAGGCCACAATTGCCTTCTTAAAGCCCATCTTACCAAAGTAATCGCGGATGCCCAGCAGCAACGCCTGGTGTATCTTTTCGGTAGCCTTATTAGGTTCAAATTTTTCGGGGGTGAGGGGTGTTACAGCTATCGTATCTGCACCGCGCACCACGCCTTGCGCAAAGGTGCCATCATCCTGCCAGTCCACACTATGCAATGCCTCGGCGAAGTAAGGCATCTCGGTAAGTATATCGCCCCCTGCATTCATTACCAGCGAGCCGCCGTCAAATATGATCTCCGTTTGCGAGCCTATGGTGTTGCAATACACCATGGGTAGTTGGTACTTCAGCACATTCTGCTTCACTATGCCCTTGCGGCCATCGGCATGTACATAATCAAACGGCGATGCACTAAGGTTGATCATGATATCCGGCTGTTGCTTGATCAGCATATCCATAGGCCGCACACGGTACAGCGGATCATCTACCAGGTCCCATATATCTTC
>CAIVKT010000357.1 GCA_903906615.1 uncultured Bacteroidota bacterium
ACCTATGGCGCTTTCTTTTTGCCCGTTGCGGCGCAGCCCCAGCACATAGGTTTCCACACCGCTGCGCTTGGTTTCATGGTGCTTTACCTGGCGGTATATCGGTTGCCTTACGGTCTTGTGGTGGCGCTTTACTGTCTTATAGCCTTCCTGCACCCGTGTGTAGGTGAAGGGCGTGGAGTTGACATGTATGGCCAGGAAAAGGTCTGCATTGGCCTGGTTAGCCATTTCGTGACGGTCTTGCAGGGTAGGGTAAGAGTCTGTGGTACGTGTATATATTACCTGCACGCTCTTCATGCTGTCGGCAAATATTTTGCCCAGTTTCAGCGTTACAGCAAGTGTAATATCCTTTTCTTTTGAAAAAGCACCCTGCGCTCCGATGTCTTTACCTCCATGCCCGGCATCAATAACTATTTTGGATATGGTCTTTCCTTTGGCCGAAAGTAAAAAAGGGACTGGTATAAGCAGTAATATATAGAGGATCAGTTTAGTGCGCATAATAGTTTCACAAAAGATTAAATGAACAAACTTTCCGAACGTGAGCCGCAATTAACTATTTTTGTCCCGTTCATGGGCTTGAGCGGTAAATTTATTCTAAAAATTCCATCCTTGCATTGCTTTACCACCGGTATGGCGATGATTTTTATATTCTTTATAACAAATAAGGGATATTGTCAAACTGATGGAAAGCAGTCATTTACCATAGACAGCGCGGCTAAAGACACAGTAAAACAGCGGCAGGACAGTGTTGTGGTAGACCTCAGCAAAAAAGATTCGCTTGTCGGCAAGGCCGATACCTCCAAAAGAAGCAAGCTGGAAACAGAGTTGGGCATAAAAATATCCAAAGATGCCATGGCTTCCGTGGTTACGGCCTATGCCGAGGACTCGGCGGTGATGGATATGCACAAAAACCTCTTCTACCTCTATGGCAAGGCGAAGGTGAATTACGAGGATATGCAGCTCACAGCCGGGCAGATCGCTTTCGACCAGGCATCCAGTACCGTATCTGCCGCGCCCTATGCCGCCGCGCACAAAGATACCGGTGATGAAAAACAAACATTCATACAAGGCAAGGAGAAATTTACGCTGGACTCCATGCAGTATAATTTCAAAAGCAAGCGGGCTATTGTGCGCAATGTGCATTCGCAATATGGGGAGGGGTATGTGTTCAGCGAGCAGATAAAAAGAAACCCGGATCAGACCATATACGGATGGCACAGTATATACACCACGTGTGCTTTGGATACACCACACTTTGGCATTAATGCGAAGCGGATAAAAGTGATACCCAACAAGGTCATTGTATCCGGCCCGTGCAACCTCACTATCGAAGGAGTGCCTACTCCATTATATCTTCCGTTCGGCATCTTCCCGGTATCAGATAAGCAGAAGTCAGGCTTTGTGGTACCTACCTATACTATTGAAGAACAGCGTGGTTTGGGATTGCTCAATGGTGGCTATTATTTGTATTTCAATGATCATGTAGACCTGCTGACACAAACCAACTTTTATACAAAGGGCAGCTATGCCCTGAGTGGGGTCACTGATTACAGCGACCTGTACCATTATCATGGTGTGTTGCGGTTCTCTTATGCCTACAATAAAACCGGTGAAGACTTTGAGCCGGGCGCTACGGTAGAGAAAGATTTTATGATCAACTGGACGCACCAGTCGGACCCAAAAGCTGTTCCCGGACAGAGTTTCAGCGCCTCGGTGCAGGTGGGTACTTCGTCCTTTTATTCCAACAACAGCTACGACCCTAACCAGATACTACAGAACCAATACCAATCAAATATCAGCTACTCCAAGAGTTGGGAAGGCACGCCGTTTGGTCTTACTATCAGTGCTTTGCACAACCAGAATACAACCACTAAGCAAATCAATGTAACCATACCGGATATCAACTTTCATATTACACAGGTAAACCCTTTTCAGAACAAAAAAAGAGCAGGCAAAGCACGCTGGTACGATAAGATAACAGCCAGCTATAATATGGATGTACTCAACCGCACTACCTTCTACGATAGTACGCTAACGCTTGCCAATTTAGGGCTTAATAATTTTCAGTCGGGCGTGCATCATTCCATACCCATCAGCGCTTCATACACCATCCTGCGGTTCATCAATATGTCGTTCACTGTCAACTATGATGAGTACTGGCTGAAGGATAAAATATACCAGCAATGGAGTACTGCCGACCAGAAGATAGACTCGACCATAACACACAATTTTTATACCGCCCGCGACTTTAATGCAGGTGTCAATTTCAGCACACGTATCTACGGTATGAAGCTGTTCAAGAAAGGCAAACTACGTGGCATCAGGCATGTGCTTACGCCGTCTGTTGGTTTTACTTATCACCCGGATTTTGGCGCATCGCCTTTCAATTATTATTACAAAACACACCTCGATTCTTCTACCAATCCGCTCATGTATACATACTTGTCGCCGTACGCCAATTCTATCGTTGGTGTACCGCCATTAGGGAAAGCCGGGCAGGTAAATTTTGGTATCAATAACAACCTGCAGATAAAAGTGCGCTCATCAAAAGATACGGTCACGGGTTATAAAAATGTGACGCTTATAGATGCCTTCGGGATAAATTTATCTTATAATCCTGCCGCAGATTCTTTTCAGTGGAGCCCGATAACTATGAACTTCCGCACCAATGTGCTGGATAAGATAAACATCAGCTCTTCTGCCAGCTTTGACCCTTACGCTTTTGATTACAGCACGGGATTACGGCTGCCGGAAACCATGGAGGATAAAGGCTTTGGACTGGCGCGGTTCACCACGGCCACATTGGCGCTTGGGGCCAATTTCCACTCCAAGCCTATCGGAGGCGCTAATAGCCCTACCAATAGCCAGGAGTATGGCCGTATAGCCCGCAATGCAGGCTATAACGATTATGTAGACTTTAATATACCCTGGAGCTTTAACGTGAGTTATTCGCTGAATGCCAATAAAAATTTCAACCCCATCTCCAGGAGAGACACTGTGGTATATAGCCAGACAATTACCTTCCAGGGCGAGCTACAGATCACCTCCCGCTGGAAGGCAACAGTAAATACAGGATACAATTTCGATTTCCACCAGCTTACCCTCACTACTATTGATGTATACCGCGACCTGCATTGCTGGGCCATGCACCTGCAAACTATACCCTTTGGGCCAAGGAAGAGCTTTACTTTCACGCTCAATGTGAAGTCGGCGATACTGCAAGACCTGAAGCTGGTAAGGCGCAGGGATTACAGGGATTCAGCCAACTAATTCCTATGCGCCGCTATGTATAATTAAATAATTAGTATAACTTGCTTTGCAGCCTGTAAAAACGTTGAATAATGGTA
>CAIVKT010000358.1 GCA_903906615.1 uncultured Bacteroidota bacterium
CATTTCTGTGTTTACATTGTCGGGGCTGGTGAGGAATATGTCATCAAGATAGGTATGCAGCTGATCGCCCGCGCCCACCATGGGCAGCAAGCGGCTATGCACTGCGGCCATATGGCCGAGAAGGTAGATGCCCCTGTTGCGACCGGGTGAAACCTGCTGCTGCAACTGATCATCGGTGAGGAGGTCGAATAGGTTGTCCATCCTGGATACGTTGCTGTACCAGTTATCGAGCAGGCATTTCATTGTTATTTCCTGTTGTGTCATTTGCGTATGTTTTGAGGTTTAAGCGCCGAAAGTACAGGATGTGCAAATAGCGGCGACAATATGGGTATAAGGGTTTCTTATGGTGGCCATGTATCAGTTGGTGTAGGTGTAATAGTATATCGAGCCGTCTTCTGTTAATTGAGTGATGCGGCCCCGACTGTCGAATTTGTAGCTGTACTGTGTAGGAAAGCCTTCGGTGGATGTTTGCGTAACTAGGTGTTTTGAATGGACTGTGGGCCTACCATAGGTTAAGAAGTCGCTGATGCTGATGACATCACCCATTTGCCAGTGATGGGCAAGATCGTAGTAGTATATCTCGGCGTTTGAACCGCCAACACTGGCAGGTGTAGTATAAGAACTGTCTATATCGCCATTTACCCATACGTAGTTAATTGTAGAGCTTTCGCTATATTCGATCTGCTGCCGTTGCGCTATTCCGTTGGCGTTGTACGTGAAAACTGCGGTATTGTAATATCCATTTGCGATGGTGTTGATGGTGCCATCGGCATTTAGCGTCAGCGTATCGTAGGTGCCTGTGCCGCTGGTGGGATTCTGTACCACGCAGGTAGACCCACTATATGTGAACAACGTAACCTGGGATTCGCCATAGTACGTGGTTTCTATAATAGAGTCGACCTGGTTTTGGGCATTGTACACTATGCGGTAGTCTGTAGTGTCATTACCGCCCCTATTGAGCTGCACCGTGGCGATTTGCGCATTGACCACTGTATCTGTAGCAATGACGGGTGTGGTGGTGGTCTTTGTGCAGGAGGCTGCCCATATGATGAACAGGATAGCCGGGATGATGAACAAAATGTGTTTGCGCATAATTGTAGGTTTTAGTCTTTGGGGTTATTAATTGGTGTATGTGTAATAATAAGTAACATTTTCATCCGGTATTGTTAATTCCGTTATCCTGGAACGGCTGTCAAATTTATATACGTATTTTTCGAAATTACCAGTGAAACTCCTCCCGGTCATTAAATGTTTCGACCTGATGGTGGGCCTGCCGTATGACAAGAAACTGCCTATACTGATTATATCGCCCATTTGCCACAGATGGCTTAGGTCGTAATAATAGACCGAGGAGTTAGAACCGGAAGATTCATTGGAGGAGCTGTCAATGTCGCCATTTACCCATGCGTAGTTGGTGATGTAATTGTTTTCCTTCGTTTGTGCTATGCCATTGCTATTGTAAGTGTAATAAAGCGTGTCGTATGTATCCTGTATCAGGCTGCTGATCGTTCCATCGGCATTAGTTGTTACTGTTTCTGTTTCAGGGCCGCCGCCATCATTGATTATGACGGTATATGAATTATCACTGCCGTAAACGAAACTGGTATACTGTGGGGTACTGTAGTAAGTTTCGATGATGGAATCGACCTGCCCCTGGGCATTATACAGGATCCTGTAGTTCTGGGTGTCGCGGCTGCCGTTAGTAATGATCTGCACAGTTGCTAAGTTTGCAGTAACCGACACGGGCGTGGGTGCAGGCGTGTTGGTGGTTTTGTTGCAAGATGCGGCCCATATAATGAGCAGGGCGAGGCTGATAGCGGGTAGATGGCGAAATTTCATAAATGTAAGTTAAGTGTTTTAGTTTATTAATCGGTATAGGTGTAATTGTAAGTTTCTGACTCAATGGTTAATTGTGTGATCCTGGAGCGGCTGTCAAATTTATAGCTGTACTTTTCGGATGTGCCATCATAGACTTGCTCTGTCATCAGGTGTTTGGAATGTATAGTGGGCCTGCCATAATCCAGGAAATCAAAAATACTGATGCCATCACCTATCTGCCACAGGTAATTGATATTATAAAAGTAGGTCTCCCCGTTAGATGGCGGGCTGGAAGCGCTGTCTATGTCGCCATTTATCCATGTGTAGTTTGAAGTGAAAGATTGTCCGTACTCATTATTTTTTATTTGCGCTACGCCGTTAGCTCCATAAGCTATATAGATGGTGTCTTGCGGGCCCCTGTATATAGAGTTGATGGTCCCATCGGGGTTAAGCGTTACCTTATTTACAGATGAATCTGAGTTGCTGAACTCGGTGATGGTATAAAAAGATGCGCTGTATGCGAATTTTTTAACAGAAGGTGTTGTACCCGGAGATATCTCTATTATTGAATCTACCCTATTTTGCGTGTCATACACTATACGCCAGCTGGTAATACTTCCACCTTCATTAATTTGAATAGCGGCGATCCTGGCGTTGACTACGGTATCGGTATTGGCAGCCGTGCGGGTACTATTTTTCTTGCAGGAAGAGACACATGCAAGTAGAAGAGTAAAGAATAGAATGGGTACTAAAAGGCTCCTCATATGGTGCAGGTTAGGTCATCAATTGGTTGTATAGGTATATTTATAAATGGTGGAATCGCCATCGAAAGTCTTTGTTAGCTGTATGATCCTGGATTTGCTGTCGAAATTATACTTATAGGTGATCACATCAGAATTGGTAGAGC
>CAIVKT010000359.1 GCA_903906615.1 uncultured Bacteroidota bacterium
ATACATTTATACTACCTATACCATGCCTTTTTTCTATTTTGTTCGAAATGTTTCAAGCGAAACTCCATGCTTCTCATACTGACATTGTAATTGTAAATTGTATATTAGATACATTTTTTCTCATTCCTACATTTATTTTAGCTGTAATTTTTCACAGAGCTCGTAAGATTGCTTCGCAAACTAATTATTAGGATTGCGTAGGTTTCACTGAAATAATTGTAAATAACCTTTTTTAACGTAAATAATTGATCGTTAACACCTAAATTCGCAATCTAATTTTCACAAATGACACAAACAGACTATGTACACGTACCCTACGGCAGAACCGTACACGGCGAAGAAGAAATAGATGCGGTGGTGAAAGTACTCCGCACATCTACACAAATGGGCAAAAATGTGCGCGAAATGGAAGAACGCGTTGCCGCATTGTATGACAAGAAATACGGCATCGGCGTGAACAGTGGCTCATCGGCCCTGTACCTGGCTGCCGATCTTCTTGACTATGAACCCGGCGCGGAGATCATTACCCCTGCGCTTACGTTCTCCACTACAGTAGCCCCCCTCGTTAAGAAAGGATGGTTGCCTGCGTTCGTGGATGTGGAAGAAGGCACCTATAACCTGGATGCGAGTAAGGTAGAAGAAATGATCACGCCGAAAACAAAGGCGATGGTGATCCCGAACCTTATGGGCAACTTGCCTGACTGGAAACAACTGCGCGAAATAGCTGATAAGCACAACCTGTTTGTACTTGAAGACTCTGCAGATACGCTGGGTGCCGAAATAGACGGCGCTTCATCAGGCCGCTTTACCGATATGAGTACTACCAGTTTCTACGGTTCACATATCGTGAATTGCGGTGGCAACGGCGGTATGCTGTGTGTGAATACCGATGAGTTTTATAACCGTGGCCGACTGCTCCGCAGCTGGGGCCGCAGTTCATCCTTGTTTGTAGAATCAGAGAAAATAGAGAACCGCTTTAATGTGGAAGTAGATGGTATCCCTTACGATGCTAAGTTCGTATTCGAAGAGCCGGGTTACAATATTGAACCATCAGAGATGGGCGCTGCTTTCGGGCTGGTACAGGTGAGCAAACTGGCTGCTAATATTGATAGCCGCACATCTAACTATACCCGCATGCGCGAGTTCTTCAAACAGTACGAAGAGTTCTTCATCCTGCCTAACCAATTGCCTAATTCACGCACGGGCTGGTTGGCTTATCCGAGTACTATACGCGAAAGCGCACCATTCATCCGCCGCGACCTGCAGATATTCCTGGAAAAGAGGAACATACAGACGCGTACAGTATTCACTGGTAACATCCTTCGCCAGCCGGGCTTCAAAAATGTAGCGCATAAGGCGGCCAAGAATGGCTATCCTGAATCGGACAAGGTAATGCGTGGCGGTATGTTGCTGGCTTGCCATCACGGACTGAATGAAGAGCAGATCAGCCATGTGATGGAGAGTGTTACCGTGTTCATGAAAAATCTATAATTATATAATGTTCGAATTATTATTACTTGCTTACCTGACATATCGTAATGCAATCAGGGCAAAGCTGAAAGACCAAAATCCGGTGACGTGGGGCCTT
The DNA here is from genome assembly GCA_903906615.1 of uncultured Bacteroidota bacterium. Classification (GTDB taxonomy): domain Bacteria; phylum Bacteroidota; class Bacteroidia; order Chitinophagales; family Chitinophagaceae; genus Nemorincola. The sequence continues at coordinate 1,589 of CAIVKT010000359.1, forward strand.
GTAACCGTTGTGGCATATTTTGCTGCTATGATGATAGGAGCCATGGTTGTGGTAGTTTTTTTCTGCCGCGATATAATTAACCTGAATTCATTTGCTACTCTTGATTTGAAAACAAGGGAAGTGGTATCGCAGCGTTTGCAACAAGCAGTTGCCTCTAATCCTTTGCATATGCTCACTATTGAGATGTTTAGCATTGGAGGTTACTTGCTTGTTCGTTACTTCCTTGATAAGAAGCCTAATAAGAAAGGCCCTGAAGTGCATTGGATGGATAAACTGGGACACCAGGAGGAAGAGA
>CAIVKT010000360.1 GCA_903906615.1 uncultured Bacteroidota bacterium
CAAATTTAAACATCGGGCCTTCTTTTGTTTGTGCCGATACCTGCATGGCTAAGCCCGTCAGCAGGCAGAATAATGATAAGATCGCTTTTTTCATATAGTTTATTTGAAGTAAGACTTGTGCTATCTTAAAATAGTTGGCAGGTGCCAACTATTTTAAGGATTATTTATTGAAGTTAGCTACTTATTTTTTTGGTGCAACAGGTGCCGGTGGTGGCACTGGTGCCGGTGCAGCTTCAGCTGGTTTAGCCTTTACTGTACCTGTGATGTGCAGCCTCATTGGGCTCTGCTGTGCGTTTGATGTGATGATCACGTCTTTGTTGATCATACCTACACGGCCTTGCGTAGTATAAGCCACATGTATCACTGCTTTATGCTTAGGCAGGATAGGCTCTGATGGCCATTTTGGTACGGTACAGCCGCAAGAGCCGTGTGCCTCAGTGATCACGATAGGGCTCTTGCCTACATTCTTGAATTCGAAATCATATTCAGCCAAAGGTCCTTCCGGTACTTCTTTGAAGTCATGTGTTTCTTCTTCAAATTTGAATTTGCCTGCATTCTCATCTGGTGGCGCAGGTGCAGCCGGTGTTGCAGCAGCAGGGCCTTGTGGCGGTGGCGCCATAGGGTGCTGTGGCTGCTGAGCAGGTGTAGCAGGGTTATTTTGTGCGTTCACAGCTGCTGCGCTGATGGCAAGGCAGAAGAGTGTAATGAAGACTTTTTTCATAATTTTTCTTTGTGGTTAAAATTTAAAGTGATCAATTGGTTTTTATCATTGACGTATTTTCAGGGGCCGAGCCGGTAGGGGCTTTTTCCACTGTGCCTTTTATGGTAAGTACTTTTGTGCCTGCATTTGATACTACTGTGATCGTCTTAGTAAACGCTGTAGGCTTGCCCTTGGTGTGATAGGCTACGTTTATAGTCCCTGTTTGCCCAGGCGCTACCGGCGCTCCGGAGAATGATGGTACAGTACAGCCACATGAAGGCTGCGCCTTTTGAATGATAATAGGCTCTGTGCCGGTATTCTTAAAGGTGAATTCGCAATTGGCATCAGGGCCTTCTATTACTGTGCCAAAATCGTGTACAGGCGTAGTAAAGGCCATATCATCAGCTTTTAATGTACTGGCTGCGGGGGCTGGTGCCGCGGCAACAACAGGAGGGGTGTCTGCGTCGCTTTTGTGTTTTTTACCCTGCGCCATGGATACGCCCACGCACACCAGCAAAAAGGTCATAGATAAAAAGACTTTTTTCATTTCAATTAATATTTTGCCTGATTGAGTAATGTAGAAACAAATTTAGTACCAAAAAATCTAAAAACACGCATTTTATTGTTAAAAACCTTACAAATAGCATATCGGCACATGATCGTTAACTATGCTTATATAATTAAGACAAACAAGCAGCGTTCTACCCCTATTTGCGGTATTTAATAATATATGAGCAAAGAAATTTTCATAAATAGTCATTACTGCCGTATTATTGCCTTGATGCTCAAGGTTTTGGTCATACAGACTGCTTTTACCGGTGATGTGGTGCTGGCTACCGCTATCGTGGAAAAGCTGCACCACCATTATCCCGATGCGCAAATTGACTTCCTGCTGCGCAAAGGGAATGAGGGCCTGCTGCGCGATCACCCGCTCATCACTAATTTACTGGTTTGGGATAAAAAGACCAATAAGAACAGGAACCTGCTGCGGATGGCTATGAGGGTGCGCAGGGAGCGCTACACGCACGTCATCAACCTGCACCGCTTTGCCACATCGGGCCTCATTACCTTCTTATCGGGTGCTGAGTACAAAGCAGGGTATGATAAAAACCCCTTCTCTTTTTGCTTTACCCGAAAGGTAGCCCACACGATATCTGCACCATACAGCGATAATCCGGTGCATGAGATAGACCGCAACCAGCAACTGATAGCGCCCATTACCGGCAACATTGCTGAAATGCCAAAGCTATACCCGGCAAAAAGCGACTATGAAAAGATACATTCTTACGAGGGCGAAGAGTATATATGTATAGCGCCATCATCGGTATGGCACACCAAGCAGTTCCCGCCGGAGAAGTGGGTAGACCTCATCAATGTATTGCCGGGCCAATACCCTGTATATATATTGGGTGCGCCATCAGACAGTGTATTGGCTGAGGCCATCATTGACAAAAAACTGCATTGGCATGTACACAACCTTTGCGGCAAGCTTGATTTTTTGCAGTCTGCCGCGCTCATGCAAGGCGCTGTGATGAACTATACCAATGACTCTGCGCCACTGCACTTTGCCTCGGCTATGAATGCCCCGGTAACTGCGGTGTTCTGCTCTACGGTTCCGGCTTTTGGCTTTGGGCCGCTGCGGCACAATGGCAGGGTTGTGGAAATAAAAGAGCGATTGTATTGCCGCCCCTGCGGGCTGCACGGACACAAAGTATGTCCCGAAGGGCATTTTCGCTGTGCCAAAGAAATAACTAACGAACAACTGCTATGGTGGATATCGAAACCGATATAAAGAATTGTATACAGGTAATGCAGGAAGGTGGGGTGATCCTTTACCCCACAGATACCGTATGGGGCCTGGGCTGCGATGCGCTCAATGAAGCTGCCGTGGATAAAATATTTGGAATAAAGCACCGCCCAAAAGAAAAAAGCATGATCGTGCTGCTGGCCGATGCGCGGGACATACTGCAATACGTAGCCGCCCCGCCACCCGATATTATAGCCATAATAGAAGGCTTCGAGCGGCCTACAACTGTTATTTATGAACACGCGCTTGGATTTGCTGCTAACGTGGTAAATGCAGATGGCAGCATAGCCATAAGAGTAACCACAGACCCGTTTTGCAAAGCCCTCATTAAAAGGCTGCGCCGCCCCATAGTATCCACCTCTGCCAACATCAGCGGTGCGCCGACACCGCCAATATACAGCATGATAGATAGCGCTATAATAGAAGGTGTAGATTATGTAGTACAACACCGCCGGCTGGATACTGCGATAACGCCTCCATCAAGGTTAGTGAGGATAAATGATGAAGGAGAGATGGTGATGTTGAGGGGGTGAGGGTAAATTTATATGCGCGATTATGAAAATAGAAAAGGTGTGGTTCGATGAAGAGAATATTTATGTCGTGACCGATAGTGGGCATACTAATTGGTAACCCGTTGCATTGGTGCCTTAGGCTGGCCAATGCTACGCGTAAGCAAAGAGATAACTATGAATTAGGGCCATTCGCAGAAAGTATTCATTAGGAAGAAATTGATGAAGACCTTAGCTTAGAGAGTTTTTTTGATTTTAAGAGGGAACTGCATTATGCTAAAATATAAACCTGTTTTACATTTCATCTCGTTTACATAACTTTGTTACTGGACTTTTGTTTCTATTATTCGCGAAATCCCACTAAATTTATGTTATGACTTATTTTACCGTAGATGACCATACCACCGAAGGAAGAAAACTGGTTGCTTTTCTTAAAACACAGGATTATATAGAGATCCTCGAAGAACCTAATGCTACAACAAAAAAAGCCATAAAAGACGTGGAGGCTGGTAAAGTTAAGAAGGCGAAAAATCCGGACGATTTATTCAACCAAATACTTGGCAGATAGTATGTTTGATATTTCTTATTCCAATCAGTTTGATAAAGATCTTAAATTGGTTGCCAAAAGAGGCTATAATATTAATTTGCTTCGCGAAGTAATTAAAAAACTGCACGAATCTGGAAAGCTTGACCATCATTTTCGTCCGCATAAACTTCAAGGCAAGTACAGCAACTATATGGAGTGTCACGTAAAATCGGATTGGCTACTTATCTGGAAACAAGATAATAATACAAAGACGATCATTCTCACGAGAACCGGCACCCACACCGATTTGTTTTAACCAGACTACATTGTTAGTGATTTTGGATAACAGATCAGGTCCCTTTAGAAACCCAATTCACATATTTATCCCCTAAACCAATCAATATCTTAGCTTTGCAGCAATATGGATATTGCCTGCTCGAAGGAAGAGCTGAAATTATTTGAACGGATAGGAGATGCCGCGCAGAAGATGGGTGTGCAGTGCTACCTGGTAGGGGGCTTTGTGCGCGATAAACTGCTGGGCAGGCCCACTAAAGATGTGGATATTGTATGCACCGGCGATGGCATTGAGCTTGCCCATAATGTGGCAAAGACCTTTGTGCAGCCACCGCAGGTAAATTTCTTCAAGAACTTTGGCACAGCACAGTTCAGGCTGAATGGGCTGGATGTGGAGTTTGTAGGGGCGCGTAAAGAATCGTACACCTCAGATTCCCGCAAGCCGCAGGTAGAGCCGGGTACTATAGAGGACGATCA
>CAIVKT010000361.1 GCA_903906615.1 uncultured Bacteroidota bacterium
CCTATATGCTGCACTGATACCGGATCTCTGCGTTTGTACCCGAAAGGGTTGTAAGGCAGTTCAGGCGCACTATTCCTCGCTCCGGGATAGCCTGCAATGGGCGCGTGGCCCGCCCTGTGTGTATATCGCTTCACAATATCACGGCACACAGGTATTTCAAATTCGGGGTCTTCGGTCAGCGATACTCTTATCGTATCGCCTATGCCATCTTCAAGTAATGTGCCTATGCCTATGGCGCTTTTGATGCGGCCATCCTCGCCATCGCCGGCCTCTGTAACCCCCAGGTGCAGCGGATAGCACTCGCCAAATTCTTCATCCATCTTTTGCACCAGCAGTCGGTAGGCCTGCACCATCACCAGCGGGTTGCTCGATTTCATGCTGAGTATCACCTGGTGGTAGCTTTCATCGCGTGCTATGCGCAGGAATTCCATGGCGCTCTCCACCATACCTATAGGACTATCGCCATAGCGGCTCATGATGCGGTCGCTCAGCGAGCCATGGTTGGTGCCTATGCGCATGGCGGTACCGTACTCCTTGCATATTTTTACAAGTGGCAGAAAACGGTCGCGGATGCGCATTACTTCTGCCGCATACTCATTATCGGTATAGTCTATTGTGGCAAATTTCTTTTTGTCTATGTAGTTGCCGGGGTTCACACGCACCTTCTCTACTATGCGGGCAGCTATCTCGGCGGCATTGGGGGTGAAGTGTATATCGGCCACCAGCGGGGTAATGTAGCCTTTGGTGCGCAGCTCTTTTTTTATGTTCAGCAGGTTCTCGGCCTCGTTCTTACTCGGGGCTGTTATACGTACCAACTCAGCGCCGGCCTCTATACACCGGATGGTTTGCGCCACCGTGGCGGCAGTATCCATAGTATCGGTGGTGGTCATGGTCTGTATCCTGATGGGGTTGCCATTGCCCAGCAACAGGTCGCCGATCTTTACCTCCCTTGTGGGCAGGCGTTTATATGCTGTAATAGAGGAACAATAATGCTGCATGAAAATAATAGTGCTGCCACTGTTGCGGCCTGCGTTTTGCAAAGTTAGCCTAAATATGAAGCAATAATGCGTTGTATATACACGCCTATATGCAACAAAAAGGTAAAATTCATATCCCCAATACCTGATAAGTTTGCTTTTTTTACGCAAACAATAGTATTTTAGCAGAATTACTACCAAAATAGTTGATGGAATACGAAATAAAACAATCTGGGAAATTCAAATATGTAGAGGAAGGAAATGGCGAGCCGTTGGTATTGCTGCACGGCCTGTTTGGCGCGCTCAGTAATTTCAAAGACCTTGTCGATTACTTTAAGAACACACACAAGGTTATCATTCCGTTACTGCCGTTATACGATCTCACATTGCTAGAAACATCTGTTTCCGGGCTGTCGAGGTTTGTTACCAAATTTGTAGAGCACCAGAAATTAAGGAATTTCCATCTGTTGGGCAATTCGCTCGGCGGGCATGTGGGGCTGGTATATACCTTGAAGCACCAGGAGTTGGTAAAGAGCATTACGCTCACCGGCAGCTCGGGCCTGTTTGAGAATGGCATGGGCGAGACTTACCCCAAGCGCGGCGACTACAACTACGTGCAGAAGAAAACAGAGCTTACTTTTTATGACCCCAAGGTAGCGGCAAAAGAGCTGGTGGATGAGGTGTTCAGCATCATCAACAACAGGATGAAGGCGCTGAAGATCATAGCGCTGGCCCGCTCGGCAATTAAGCATAACCTGGGCGATGAGCTGCAAAGCATAAAAATTCCTACCTGCCTGATATGGGGAAAGAATGATACCATTACGCCCCCTATGGTAGCCGAGGAGTTTCATAAGCTGCTGCCTAACTCTGAACTGCACTGGATAGACAAATGTGGTCATGCGCCCATGATGGAGGTGCCGGCCGAGTTCAACCAGATATTATCCGGTTTCCTCAGCAGGTGCAGCGCATAACTCATTGTAATCCAATTGCCATTTATTTTTCAGCAGCACACTATACATAGTCTGGCAAGCGTTTTGCTGTAGATACATATATCAGAGGAGTAAGAAAATGAACATAGACCAATTAATATCGCCATCGGTACCCACATTACTAAACGAGGATAGCGGCAGCAGGGCGCTGGAGCTGATGGAGGATAATAAGCTGTCGCAATTGCCATTAATAGCAGAAGACAATTATGTGGCGCTTATACAGGAAAAAGAAGTGCTGGAGTGGCCCGATAGCGAAGCGCACATTGCCAATACGGCACACGCTGCCACAAGGCCGGCCATACTAAGCGGGGCGCACCCTTTTGAGGCCATGCGCATCATGAGCCAGATGGGTCTGGGCATATTGCCGGTGATAGACCACGAGGAGAAATACCTGGGCGCGGTAACCAAAGATACTTTGCTGCAATACATTACCACCAACAGCGGCATAGACATGCCGGGTGGCATCATAGTGCTGGAGATAGCCCCGCGCGATTATACATTGGTGGAGATAGCCCGCATATGCGAGAATGAAGATGTGGCCATTATGAACTTGCAGGTGCATACCAACGAGCTGGGCATGATGGAGATAACCCTGAAGGTGAACCGCACCAGCGTGAGCGCATTAGTGGCCTCCTTTGAGCGGCATAACTATGTAGTGAAGGAGTCATTTGGCGAGGAGCATAAGGATGAGGACATAGCCGGGAAATACAACCTGCTGATGAACTACATCAATATGTAAACATATAGTCCCCTAAAAACCCCTAACCAGATCGGAAGAGCGTCGTGTAGGGAAGGAGTGTGCCTCTATGTGTAGATCTCGGTGGGCGCCG
>CAIVKT010000362.1 GCA_903906615.1 uncultured Bacteroidota bacterium
AAAATGGATGAGTTCTTTGATGTGCTCAACATGACGTTCATGCTCCCCTATTCCTTCATCTTCTCTGTAACCATGATCGCGTTCGAGATCACTTGCGGTGTGGCCGTGCTGATAGGCGCAGCATTCAACATCTTCGCTACCCTCCTTCTTTTACTCAATATATTCTTCACCTTTCTCACCGGCTATGCCCTATATTCTGGCAAGGTAAAGGAGTGTGGCTGCTTTGGGGCCTGCATACCGCTATCGCCACAGGCTACCTTCAATAAAGATGTATTCCTCACCATTGTAGCCATCATCCTGTTCATATACCGCAGCCGCATAAAGGGGCTTTTTGACCGCCACGTGAATACTGCTATAATGATACTCACAGTGGTGATCGCAGCAGGCATTCAATGGTGGGCATTGCAACATCTGCCATTCAATGACTGCATGCCCTACAAGCCCGGCAGCAATATATGGGTAAAAATGCAGCCAGGCCCCGATTACAAACCTGCTGAAATAGAGTCGGTATTCATCTACGAAAAGAACGGCCAGAAAAAAGAATTCACCACCACTACCATTCCCTGGCAGGACTCCACCTGGAAGTATGTGGACCGCAAAGACAAAACCATAAAAGAAGCCACCGGGGAACCGGAGATACACGACTTCATACTCACCGACAGCGATAAGAACGACCAGACCAAGGCTGTGCTTACCGCGCAAGGCTACACCATCTTCTGGTTTGTGCGCAACCCACAAGGGCCACACCTCGAAAAGCTGGACCAGATAAGCAAGCTGGCTGCAAAGGCTAAAGAACTGCACATACCGTTCTACTGTCTCTGCTCTGCCGATATGGAAACATCTATGGCCTTCATGAAGAAGATTGGCATGGCTAATATCCCTGTCTTCACACTCGATGGCACCGCCAGCAAAACGGCCATGCGCACAGATCCTGGCCTGATGGTGATCAAGGACGGCCTTGTAGTGCAGAAATGGAGCTACCGCGACTATCCGCAAGATATGGAGATGAATGGTGGTAAGTTAAACATTAAATAGTGGTCAGATTCATAGCAAAGCGCGCGCTTTATAGCCTGCTGGTGCTGTGGGGTGTCATTACTTTTGTGTTCCTGTTGTTCAATGTATTGCCTGCCGATCCGGCGCGCCTCACCATGGGCCAGCGCAGCGATGCCGCATCCCTCCAAAATGCCCGCCACGAACTGAACCTGGATAAACCGCTCTTCACCCGCTACCTGCTCTATGTCAATGACCTGTCGCCCCTCAGCATCAATGGGCGGGATGATGCGACACAGCAACAATACCACTATATCCGGCTATTCCCGGTATCTGCCACACATGCGCTGGTGCTTAAATGGCCCTACCTCGGCCGCTCTTACCGCACAAAAAAAGAAGTAAGCAGCATTCTATCAGAAGCCTTGCCCGGCACCGCATTGCTGGCCCTTGTAGCCATGACGTTCGCCACCATCTTCGGTATATTGCTGGGCGTACTAGCGGCTGTAAAAAAGGATACCTGGCTCGATACATCTGCCGTGGCCGCCAGTGTGGCGGGTATCTCCATGCCCTCCTTCTTTGCCGGCCTGCTCATTGCATTTGTTTTCGGCTACCTGCTGCACAACTATACCGGCCTCAACATGACCGGCAGCCTGTGGGAATATGATCCCTTCACGGGCAGGCACCTGGCTTTACGCAATCTCATCCTGCCCGCATTCGCGCTGGGCATACGGCCGCTCGCCATCATCACCCAACTCACCCGCAGCGCTTTGCTCGATGCCCTATCTCAGGACTATATCCGCACAGCATACGCCAAGGGGCTTACCAAAACACAGGCAGTCTTTCGCCACGCCCTGCCCAACGCACTCAATCCTGTCATCACCGCAGTTACCGGCTGGCTGGCAGAGTTGCTCGCAGGCTCTTTTTTTGTAGAATATATCTTTGGCTGGAAGGGCGTAGGCAAAGTAACCGTAGATGCCCTCGATAAGTTCGACTTCCCCCTCGTTATGGGTTCCGTGCTGCTCACCTCTTTCATCTTTATAACCATCAACCTTTTCACCGACCTCTTTTATGCGTGGATAGACCCGCGCGTGCGGCTGTATTGATGGAGATTATTCGGGGACGTAGTAGTCACCCCGGAACAGGGTCCCGATTTTTTTGCGGGAGGGGTTGGGGGTGCGGGCGGCCTTTAGTTGATGTTCAATCCCAGCGTGAACCCTATATAAGGCTGCCCCTCATAGATCCACTGGCCGCTGTATTTATCCAATAAATGATCTGTACCCAATGACAAGCCGAATGTAATATTTTGCATAGCAGTTGTAACAGCCACACCTGTTATCAGCAGCACACCCTCATATTGCACCGTTGACGTAGGATCGTTGAGTGTGGTGCCGTCTATGATGGAGCTACCCAAACCAGCGTACAAGCCCATGCTAAAGCCCATATGCTTCACGCTTTGCTTATACATATTTAGTGGTGTGCGCTTATAATTGAGCCGGTAGGCATCTGTACGGTAGCCGGCAAATACAGCGCCATTAAAGTTAGTGGTCAGCTGGTTGGGCACATCCTTGATCCCTGGCCGGTATTTCATGGCTATCGTCATTGCATCAATATCAAAAGAAGGCTTATAAAAAGTATGCTCCATTTTATTGTCCTTGAATTTGCGCTGCCTGCTGGTATAGTTTACCCGCTGGTGCGTAAGTATAGCCGTAGAGTCTTTAAACTCCTGCACCTGGAAAACGCTGATCGTGTCCTCATCCACCTTCAGCACATAGACTTCTTTGCCGCCAAACCTTTTAGTCTTATAAATACCGTCAGCAAAGCTATATTTCGCGCTGCTCTTGCCCAATATCTGGCAACTGCTCAAAGAAATGGCAACAGCGAGTGCCGCCAAAGTGTATGTGGCTATTTTCCTGATCATCTGATAAATATGTAAGTACCTTAATAAAACACTGCCAACAAGCTAAACCGCTTTATCTCATCATCTTTTCTTATTTTTGGAGCAAACACCAAATATTTTAAAATGTCTTTAGGATCATTGATCACGATGGATGAATTCACCATCCAGGAAACCCGCAAATTCCCGCAAGCCACCGGCGAGCTGTCTTCTCTCCTCAGGGATATAGGCCTGGCCGGAAAGATCATCAACAAGCAGGTGCGCAAGGCCGGCCTCGCCGATCTGCTGGGCAAGCACGGGGCTACAAATGTACAGGGAGAAGAGCAAATGAAACTAGATATTTTTGCCAATGACATCCTCATCCGTATACTTAAAAACAGCACCGACTGCGCGGGCATAGCCTCCGAAGAGAACGATAACCACGTTTGCTACGAAGACACCTACTCAGCCAACTCAAAATACGTCGTCCTTTTCGACCCGCTCGATGGCTCTTCCAATATTGATGTGAACGCATCTATAGGTACCATATTCTCCATATACCGCAGGGTAAGCCCCCTTGGCCACCCCTGCACCGAAGATGATTTCCTGCAGCCCGGCAATAAACTGATGGCCGCCGGTTATATGATCTACGGCTCCAGCACCATGATGGTCTACGCCACCCGCATAGGCGTGAATGGCTTTACACTCGAGCCTTCGATAGGCGAATTCTGCCTCTCCCACCCCAACATGAAAGTACCCGTGGATGGCAAGATATATTCGCTCAACCAGGGCAATACCATCAAGTACAGCGAGGGTATGAAACAATACCTCAACTACTGCATGGAAAGCAATAAAGAAGAAGGCCGCCCCTACGGTCACCGCTACATCGGTTCTATGGTTGCCGATCTGCACCGCACCCTCATCAAGGGCGGTATCTTCATCTACCCCGCCGACAAAAGCAACCCAAACGGCAAGCTGCGCCTGCAATACGAGTGCAACCCAATGACTTTTATAGTGGAAGCCGCAGGCGGAAAAGGCAGCAGCGGTACCGGCAACATTCTCGACATAGTACCTACCGAGCTGCACCAGCGTACCCCCATATTCATAGGCTCTAAGAACATGGTGAACAAAGCCGTGGAATTTGTGAAGGAGAAGGATGTGGTATCGTAAAAATAGGCATTTCAAAATACCTTACCTTTGTATTATGACAACGATCAAAATTCACCTACCCGATGACATCGCAGAAAAAGTGAGAAAGATCACCGGCAATGCTGAGTCATTTATCATTGATCTGCTCCGGTCCAAAGTAACGGAACTGGATAAGCCTGCCACATTAGCTGACGAATACCGTATGGCTAATGCGGAGAATATTTCTTTGCATAAAGAATTTGTTCACATTGACACGGAAGGTTGGGACGATGAGTATTAAAAGAGGTTCCATTTGGCTCGCAAGTCTTGACCCTACAATTGGGAGTGAGATACGTAAAACGCGCCCGGTTGTTGTTGTTTCTAATGATACTAATAATGCCAATAGCGACCTGGTCACAATTTTGCCGGTCACATCCAATACCACACATGTGTTTTCATTTGAGGTCCTTTTATTGAAAGGCGTAGCTAACCTTACCAAAGACTCTAAAATAAAAGCAGACCAGATCCGTACTTTAGATAAAAGCAGGCTTATCAAACTAATAGGAATGCTTCCTGAAGCCTCCATGATCCAGACAGATAAAGCAATGAAGTTGCACTTAAACTTATAATTCTGTTTTTTGCATTACAACCTTTTTTTACAATAAAACAAAGGGCGTATAACCGATCAGTTATACACCCTTTTTATGTTTATCATTTCTAAAAAAATTGAGTATCAGCTAAGATCAGAAAATGCCGCCCTTTAGGGTAGGGGTTGCACTCGTGCAGAACAGGCAACACCTACAGGTTTTAACTAAACAAGAACGCAATATCATCCTTCGTCAATCGCTTCATCATTGCGGTATCGTCTGATACGAGGTCTGATGCCAGGGCGCGTTTATGCTCCTGTAGTTGCAGCATCTTTTCCTCCAGCGTATCCTTGCAGATGAGGCGGTAGGCAAATATATTTTTCGTCTGTCCTATACGGTGCGTACGGTCTATGGCTTGTTGCTCTACAGCGGGGTTCCACCATGGGTCTACTATGTATACATAGTCGGCAGCGGTAAGGTTAAGGCCTATACCACCTGCTTTCAGGGAGATCAGGAATACCCTGCACTCATGGTCATTCTGGAATTGCTGTATCGCCTTCTCCCTTTCTGATGAAGAGCTGCTGCCATCAAAATATACATAGCTGATGCCTTCTTCCTCCATCTTCTTGCGTATCAGCGCCAGCATACCCAGGAACTGCGAGAACACCAGCACCTTGTGGTCGCCCACATTCTCCGTTATCTCGCGGCTCAGCTCATCCAGCTTGATGGAATAGTTATGGAAGCGTTCTTCCTCGTTCATAATGGCCGGCGAATCGCATATCTGCCGCAGCTTGGTAAGCCCTTGCAATATGTGCATCTGCGACTTTTCCATGCCGCGCTCTTCTATCATGCCCAGTATCTGCGAGCGGTAGGTGTTGCGGTAGGCATCGTATATCTTGCGCTGCTCTGTGCCCATTTCGCAATACAGTATGGTCTCTGTCTTTTCAGGCAGGTCCTTAGCCACCTGTTCCTTGGTACGGCGCAGCAGGAAGGGGTGCGTCAGCTTACGCAGTTGCAGCTTCACTTCATCTTCCCTGAATTTATCTATCGGTGTGGCAAACTCGCTCATAAAGAATTCCCTGCTGCCCAGCATACCGGGGTTCAGGAAGTTCATCTGCGCGTACAGGTCAAAGGTATTGTTCTGCACGGGCGTACCGCTCAGCGCCAGCCTGTTCTTGCTGTTCAGCAACAACGATGCCTTAGCCACCTGCGATTGCGGGTTCTTAATAGATTGCGATTCATCCAGCACTACGTAATCAAATGCAATTTCTTTAAACACTTTTATATCACTGCGCATAGTACCGTAGGTGGTGATGATGATGTCTATACCCTCATAGGCATTAACGCTCACATTCCGCTTAGGCCCGTGATGGATCACATGGGTAAGCGTGGGTGTGAATTTCTTTATTTCATTCTCCCAGTTATACATCAGCGTGGTAGGGCATACCACCATGTATCTTGCGCCGGGGTGCAGGTTCTTATAATATTGGAAGAAAGTGAGTGTCTGTATCGTTTTACCAAGGCCCATGTCATCGGCAAGTATACCGCCCCAGCCCGCTTCGCTCAAAAATATAAGCCACTGGAAGCCTGCCAGTTGGTAAGGGCGCAGTGTAGCTTTCAAATGTTCCGGCGGATTGATGAGGCTGTAATCATTGGTCAGTATACCTTCCAGTTTTTCTTTCTTGGCTTCCAGTTCCTGTTGCAGCTCATCCTCATCTATATCGGCCAGTAGCTCGTCCAGTATGCTGAAGTGGTATTTCTTCAGGCGCACTTTGTTGCCCTTGGTCTCACCCATCTTCAGCAGCAGGCTATACTTTTTCAGCCAGTCCTCCGGCAGCAACCCTATAGAGCCATCGCCCAGCCGCACAAAATTCTGCCGCTGTGCCAGCGCTTTCTTCACCTCTATTATAGATACCGACTGATCGCCGAACTTCAGCTCCACCGATGCGTCAAACCAATCTATACCGCTGCTTACATGCACCTGGGTTTCAGGCTTGTGGGTATTTACCCGCAGGTTCTTCAATCCTTCAAAGCCCATGATCTCTACCTCGCGGTCGCGCATCAGCTCTGTAAGCGTATAGAACCAGTTATTGGCCAATACCGATGTGCCGGGCAGGTAGTAAAATTTATCTTTCTTATTGTATTGTATATCTGAGTGTAGCGTCAGCAGTAGCTCCATCAACTCTTCTTCCTGTGCTTCATTACGCTGCATGATGCGCACTATGCCATCCTTTGGCTGTATCACATCACCAAAATAATCTGGTCGTATCTCCACATCGCCGTACACAAATGCGGGTTCCAGCACCAGCACCTGGTCGCGCTCTTTCAGGTACACACGGTACCCGGGCTTTGCTTTTTGCACATGTTCCACCAGCTCTTCCGAGAAGTGTACATGCACCTTCTTGCTCCACGTCATTAGCTTTTCAGCCAGGAAGGCTGGCCACTGCCTGGTGGGTATGCCCATCTTGCCATCCGGCAAAAACTGCTCCACCAGCATCACTTCCGCTATGCTCAGTACGCTATGTATACGGCCATCATATTGCATCAGGCCGGCATTGTACATGGTCACATTCTTATGAGGCACCGCTGTATTATCAATGATCCACTCCAGCGTTATCGTATATTGCTTGGCATCTTTCTTTACGATCAGTTGCGGGTTCACCGCTCTTTCTGCAAAGCCTATGGACTGCACACCTGTAGATGATATCGCCTTACCTTTCTTTTTA
>CAIVKT010000363.1 GCA_903906615.1 uncultured Bacteroidota bacterium
GTGTTCATTAACAATGGACACCCGTTTTTATGTTACTACTCAACACGCACAAACAGTTCACCCGCTATCCTGTCTGCAAACAGCTTGCCTGCATTGGTCAGTATCAGCTTGCGGCCATCCTGCCGCACCCATTTCTTCTCCTGGAAGAGGTGGCTGCTTTTCTCCACTTCTGTGGCGCAGGTATCATCCCACTCGCGGGCTATACGATCCAGGTCGCAGCCCCACATGGTGCGCAGCGAGGTCATTATATATTCGTTCAGGTGCTGTATGGATGTCAGTTGCTCTTCTTCAAAGACGGGTTTCTGCTCTTTGAGTATAGCGGTAGTGTATTGCGCATTATTGGCCACATTCCACCTGCGGGCAGAGCCATTGAAGGAATGTGCCGATGGCCCTATGCCCAGGTAGTGGTTGCCCCGCCAGTAGTTGGTATTGTGTACGGCGTGCCGCCCCGGCAGGCTCAGGTTGCTGATCTCGTAATGGTCGTACCCCATAGCTGCCGCCTGCTCCATCAGTATCTCGAACTGTGCCGCTGCGCGTTCGGCATCCACGGGTGCTGCTTTTTTGTTGAGTATGGCATATTGCAGCGCTGTCTTTTCCTCCACAGTAAGGGCATAGGCCGAGAAGTGGGGTATGCGCAGCTCTTTTACTTTAGCGAGGTTCTTCAGCCAGTCTTTATCGGTAAGGCCGGGCGTACCATATATTAGGTCTATGCTCAGGTTATCAAACCCGGCATCCTGCGCGGCCTTTATGGCGTAGTCCGCTTCTTGTGCATTGTGCGCCCGCTTCATATACAGCAGGTCTTCTTCCCTGAACGATTGCACACCTATACTGAACCGGGATACCGGTGTGCCCCTTAGCGACCGCAGGTATTCTTTACCCAGGTCATCGGGGTTGGCCTCCAGTGTACATTCCTTTATATTCTTTACGGGGTAGTATTTCAGTATAGCATCAAACAGACGGTTGATCTCATCAGCCGATAGCAGCGAGGGCGTGCCTCCTCCAAAGTAGATCGTTTCCACCGCGGCACCCTGCAGGTAATCGCGCCGCATAGCTATTTCGGCTATCATAGCTTGCAGCAATTCCTCTTTATACTTTAAAGAGGTGGAAAAATGAAAATTGCAATACACACACGCTTGCTTGCAAAAAGGTATGTGCAGGTAAATACCGGCTGTTTTGGTTTCCTGTGGTTGCTGCGCTGCTGTTCCTTCCTGCATTTGCGCAAAGGTAGAACAATGAGCGTGTCGGGCGGTAAAAAGGACAATTAGGAACACTGCGCGACTTAATGATAAAGTAACATCATTTAATTAATTGATTTTCAATATTTTAAACGTAAAGATTATACAAAAACGACACCTATTTCACTAATTTTAACATATTTTCCTTCCTCCTTTCGGTTCTTTGCCCTATTTTTGCCCTCCCCGTTAAATTTTTTCTCATATTTCTTGACCAGTAAATTGAAACGGATTATGACATTGATCAAAAAGATACTTAGAAGGAAAATATTGGTTCTTGGCTTGCTGGCCGTTATGCTTTCTGCCAACGCGCAGAACAAGGCATACATCAACAACCATAAGCTGATCGCCACTGTGCTTTCGGAGCGCTATGGTATTCCTGCACCGGTTATACTTGCAGTTGCAACCATAGAGTCATCGGGCGGGCAGGGCGCTACTGCCCGTGTGCTCAATAACCACTTTGGTATAGAAGGCCACAACGGCTTTGTGAACCGCAAGGGCCACAGCAGCAGGTACAAGCAATACGATAATGAGTTTGCCTCTTACATAGACTTCTGCCAGCTCATCACCCGCAAGCATTTCTATGCAAAGCTAAAGGGCAACGAAAACTGCAAAGCATGGGTAAAAGCCATCAGCCACGCAGGCTACTCAGAAGTTCCTGAACAATGGGAACAAAAAGTAATGAGTGTCCTCAACTCCGAAGGATTGAAGAATGCCAGCAGTTTTGGCTTCGCTAAATTGTAAAAAAATATTTTTTTAAATTAAAGGGATAGTTAACCAACTGTCCCTTTTTTGTTTATTACAATATTGAGTAACTTGCATACATAGTTTAAAACAGGCTGTTTTGTCCCGGAATTTGAATCATATAACACATAGCGCAAGCATACCTCAAATAGGTGAGGGCATCTTTTTGACAAAAGATGTGGCTAACATTCTGCGTCTTCCATACCCAAAAGTAAAGCACTGGCTAAATGAATTTTGGGATAAGCGGTTTACTGACGGTGGGCACTCCTTTGGCGAAAGACAAAATAAAGCTGTGAATTTCTATACCCTGATAGAGTTTTACACCTTTTACCAATTGAGGGAGCATGGCTTCAGTGCGCAGCAGATACAAAAAGCATACAAAATTATAGGCAACGATCTGCAAACTAAATACCCGTTCGCGAATGATATATTAAGGGTAGATGATAAGCATATATGGTACGAATATCTTGGGGAGTTAATGAAGGTTGATGACAAGAGAAAGTTATACATCAAGCAACTGCTCGAACCATTTTTGCATAAGATAGATTACAATGCTGATGCCATTGCAGAAAGGTATTTCCCTTTAGGTAAGCAGAAAAAGATAATTGTAGATCCCCAACATCAGTTTGGCCAGCCAACTGTTTTCGGAACGAACATAAAAGCAAAAACTTTGTATGACCTGCACCAGGGCGGTGAAACAAATGAAAACATAGGGTTTTTATATGACCTCTCTGTCGACGATGTAAATGATGCGATCAGTTTCTACTTAAATGCCGCATAATGCTTTTTATCTTCGATGAAAACTACCCTAAAAAGCTAAGTGAGGTTTTAAATCTTTTAGAACAGGGCAACAGGTTAAGCCCGATCGCTGTATCTGTTATTGATGCTATTACCTTTATGGGCAGAAGAGGAGCAACAGACATCGAGATAATTATTGCCGCTGCCAATAAAGATGCGATCATAATAACCCACGATGCTGATTTCAGAAGGATCAAGCACTACAAACAATTTCTATTGCAGCATAAAGTAGGGTACATTTACTTTAAAACACCCAAAATGAAAGGTGGTTACCACTATTGGGATATTGTAAAGACCTTTGTTTCGAAATGGGAAGAATTGAAACAGAACATCTCTCAGGATACACACCCATTTACCTATGAGGTAGGCAAGACAGGAGGAATAAGTAAATGCTCTTTTTAACAAGCTACTTACTTTTCCTCTTCGCCCGCTCATACTGCACCGGCCACTTCATATCATCATAGCCTAGTTCTGCTGCTGCCTTTAACGGGAAGTAAGGATCGCGCAGTAGCTCACGTGCCATAAATATAAGGTCGGCCTGGCCATTGGTGAGTATATCTTCGGCCTGTTGCGGTTCTACTATGATGCCTACCGCACCGGTTATGATACCTGTTTTGCGCACAGCCTCGGCAAAGGGCACCTGGTAATTGGGCTTTGCAGGTATCCTGGCATGGCTCACCACACCGCCCGATGAGCAGTCCATTACATCCACGCCTTTATCTTTTACCAGCTCAGCCAGGCGCACAGAGTCGTCTACTGTCCAACCGCCATCGGCCCAGTCGCTGGCCGATATACGCAAAAACAGCGGCAAGTCTGCCGGCCACGCACTGCGTATGGCTGCTATTATCTCTAAAAGGAAACGGGTACGGTTTTCAAATGAGCCGCCATATTCATCGGTACGGTGGTTGCTGAGCGGCGAGGTAAACTCATTGACGAGGTAGCCATGCGCCCCATGTATCTCTATTACTTCAAAGCCTGCTGCCAATGCCCGTTGCGCTGCAGCTTTAAAAGCAGCTACTATATGCTGTATCTCGTCCTTTGTAAGTGCTGCGGGATGGCTATAGGTATCAGCAAATGGTATGGCGCTGGGCGCTACCGTTTGCCAGCCACCCTCTTCTGCAGTTACCAATTCATTATTCTGCCAGGGTGGCCTCATGCTCGATTTACGGCCCGCATGTGCCAACTGCATACCCGGTACGCTGCCTTGTGCTTTTATGAAATCGGTTATTCTTTTTAATGCAGGTATATGCTCGTCCTTCCATATCCCCAGGTCTTGCGGCGAGATACGCCCTTCCGGCACTATCGCAGTTGCTTCTGTGAATACCAGCCCCGCGCCGCCCACGGCCCTGCTGCCAAGGTGCACAAGGTGCCAGTCATTGGCAAAGCCGTCTTCGCCCGAGTACTCACACATCGGCGATACGACTATTCTGTTCTTTAATGTAATGCTCCTGATGGTGATTGGCGAAAAGAGTTTCGGTATCATATAATTGTGCTGATCAGAGTTGGTAATTGATGACCACTGCTTCTTCTTTAGCATCGGCAGGGTCTATATCTATGCTGAATTGGTTGTTATTCTTCTCGCGGATCATCATACCCGATATATGCAGCAGTTCTTTTCCTTTATCTGAATTATAGAAAATAAAACCGAAGGGCAGGAATTGTTTCAGTGCGCCCAGTTGCGGGTCTATGCCCTTTACCTTTTCTATCAGGTCTTTCTTATTGTACACTATAATGCCATTCTGGTCATTGAGCAATGGTTGCAGGCCATCAAAATTTTTGGCCTGTATACAGCCCACAATATCATCCACCAGCTTGCTTTTGGTAAGTACCGTATCCAGTTGCTTCAACTGAAAATCTTTTTCTGCCTTCTGGCCATCTGGGTAAAATATGATGGTATGGATCTCCTCATAGCCCACCTGTGTGCCGGCTATGTGCTTGTAATACTTTACGGCTATGTTTCCGCAGCATAGCGCCGCTATCTTTTGCGATGTATCCAGTGACGGGCTTTTGGTTATTTGCAGCTCTATATATCTTTTGGCATCACCCGGCTTGCTTACTGCAAATTTGCATTCGCCGCCGTAAAAATCAGTGATCTCCTTTATGCCGGCCTGCTCTGCTACAGAAGGCCCTGTGGGCAATGGCGGTTGTGCCACGGTTGCGGGCTTTCTATCGGCTTCCTCATTGCCGCTGTTGCCGCAAGAGGTAAGTACCAGCGCCAGGGCTATAAAGTATAAGTATGTTTTCATCGTTTTTTTTCACAAATATACTCTTTAAAATTTCTAAGGTCAACAAGCCCGGCCCGCAAAAAAATACGGCTGCCCGGGTGGGGCAGCCGTCTTTAATAGAACGCCTGTTGTATTCTTTCACCACTTTCACA
>CAIVKT010000364.1 GCA_903906615.1 uncultured Bacteroidota bacterium
ACCCAGAAAAAATCAAAGTACCGCCTGTACAGCAAGTAGCTGAAGTATGTTGCCAGTTTCTGTTTAGCTGTACCCAGCCATTGGTTATCACAACCACTCACCACTGGGTATGTGCCTTTAAAACTTGCGGCTGCATGGAGGTAGAGTTTATCCATGCGGCCCACTACATAGATTACAGCCGGGGTGCGCTCTTCAATAAACTGCAGTACAGACGTCTTATTGAAAGCTGACCGCTTATGGAAGTATATGCCTGCTTCATCAATCGGCACAAACGGTGTCCGTTTATTTTCGTCCCAGCAAATGCAATCAACCTGCACATCAAATTCCTGTACCAATGCTCGCATTACCGCAATGGCATAAGGCATCACTTCGGAGTACAGGTAAATGATATTTATTTTCTTATTCAAGCTCATTTGTTGCGTGTGTTCAACTCCTTATATACTTCCAGGTATTGCTGTGCAATGTATTGATCATTGTAGGGCTTTATATTATCCCTGCCCTTTGCGACTATGCTGTCGTAATATGCTTTATCTCCTGCAAGCCTGTCTATTGCGGCCCTTATTTCCCCTGGGTTTTGTGGGTCTACCAGCACAGCACTGTCGTTGGCCACTTCTTTCATTGCGCCTGTATTGCTGGTGATCACCGCTCGCCCCACAGCCTGTGCCTCTATTATCGGCATACCAAAGCCTTCATAGAACGAGGCATTGAAGAGTATATCACATGCCTTGTAGCGCTCATACACTTCTTCATCAGAGAGCTTGTTGTATATGGTATAAGATATGTTGCTGTTGGTCATTTGCGCCAGTTCCTCCTCCGCGGGCCAGCCTATGATGTCGAGGTGGCAATTACTACCTTTTACAGCGGCTATAAGACCGGCGAGGTTCTTATGCCAGCCGGTACCCATCATCAGTATTACTGGCTGCGAATTGATGTTCTCTTTAGGGCTGTATTGGAATATGGGTTTTACAGGGTTGGGTATGACCCTTATCCTGCTTTCGGGAAAATGGAAGTATTCCATCAGCCTGTCTTTCGTGAATTGGGACACCACCGTTACCACGTCTATGTACCTGAGCGGCAGACGGTACCAAAATAACTTGTATACCATAAACTGCAGGTAGCTTCTTTTCTTCAGCGTTTCGTAATGGCCCAGGTCGTGTACAGTAAGAATATTCTTACAGCCCTTCAACCCCAGCGCCAGGTAATTCACATCGCCGGTAATGTGGTTTATAGCCCCTGCATGCTTTTTTGCCAGTGCTGTGTTTTGTGACCGTGATAGCTTAGGATCGCAATAAAATTCTTTTATATCAGCTTCTCCAGCCAGGCATTCCTTTACCAGCCTGAATATACCCTCTATAGATACACCCGTTTTGCGGGGTTCCCTGTAAAAGTATGTAACGGATAACTTAGGCATATACGCGGTAAAAATAAGGCTTTTACCTACATCCGCCATACCCTCGCCTATTCGTATATCTTAAAGCAGGTGCGCTTCAGGTCCATCTTCGTGAACGGCGTTACCACCATAGGTATCTTCTCCGTCTTGGTTTCGCTTGTATCGAGCCCGAATGATTTATCATCGGAGAGCGACATATGCTTGAGGAAGAAGTAGCTGTTGAGGATAAAACCATCGGAGGCTTTGAATTCATTATCGGTGGAGAGGAAGGTTTCCAGTATCACAAATATAAAGTCAGCTGCAAGGTTGTGCTTATTGAGTGATGGATAAGGGCTGCGTATATCCAGTTCTTTATTGGCTACCATTTCCTGCACTACCTTCCTCATCATCAGGTTGATCCTCGGCTGCACACGGAAGCCTAGCCTGAATTCGACACGTATCACCTTGTCTTTTTTCAGTTCTTCCACAGTGTACTCCATGGTATATGGCTCATCCGTACGCTCCACATGTACAAACCAATAGAGATCGGCACGCTTGGGCTTACGGCTGAAGATGGAATAAATGATACGGTCTTCGAGCTGAAAGGTATTATTCGCCTTGGTAAGGAATATGGCGTGGGTCGCAAACTTAGCCACGCTTTCGTCCTTGCTCAGGTCATCGAGCAGTGGAAGGTATTCCTTCATATTGCCAAACGTAAGGAACTTATTAGTGATCTTTCGGGCGCGGTACCATACATACATAGTGAAGATCAGCCCTACCTCGAAGACAAGGAAGAACAGCCTTTTCAATATTTTCACTGCGTTGGCAACGAAGAAAGAAGATTCAACAGAAACGAACAATACCATGATGATGACAACGATCCATACCGGGTAGTGCTTCACATATCTCATAAAATAATAGACCAATATAGTGGTCATGAGCATAGCGATAGTGATAGAAAAACCATAAGCTGCCGTCATAGCTTCTGATGTTCTGAAATACAGCACCACCAGTACGCAGCCCAAACAAAGGATCCAGTTAATACTCGGTATGTATATCTGTCCGCGCACAGTCGTGGGGTACTTCACCCGTACCTTTGGCCAGAAATTGAGGCTGATGGCCTCGCTGATGAGTGTGAAGGAACCGCTGATCAATGCCTGGCTGGCAATGATGGTGGCAGCCGTAGCCAGTATAATAGATGGCAGCAGGTAGCCGTGCGGTACGATCTCGAAGAAAGGATTCACATCGCCCAGGTTCTGCTTATTTTGCATCATCACCCATGCGCCTTGCCCTAAGTAGTTAAGTACCAGTGTGGTCTTTACAAATATCCAGCTCACCTGTATGTTTTTACGCCCGCAATGCCCAAGGTCGGAATACAAAGCCTCTGCGCCCGTAGTACAAAGGAATACAGCGCCCAGCAGCCAGAAGCCGCGTGGATGTGCAGTGAGCAACCGGTAACCATAATACGGGTTCAGTGCGGCGAATATTTTAGGGTAGTGGGCGATCTGGTTGAGACCGTAAATACCCATCATCATGAACCAAAGGAACATAATAGGCCCGAAAGCCACACCAACTACCTTAGCGCCAAAACGCTGAAAGATGAAAAGCAAAAACAGTATGCCGAGTACCAAACCCATCACGAGATGATTGCCCGGCACTATTACATGCTCGAGGCCCTTAACGCCATTGAGGCCCTCTATAGCAGATGTTACAGATATCGGCGGAGTGATGATACCATCTGCCAGCAGAGTTCCCGCGCCTATAATAGCGGGGAACATCAGCTTCTTGCCAAAACGGCGTACCAAAGCATATAAAGAGAAGATGCCACCCTCCCCCTTATTATCAGCCTGGAGGGTGATAAGTATGTATTTAAAAGTGGTTTGCAGTGTAAGCGTCCAAAAAACGCAGG
>CAIVKT010000365.1 GCA_903906615.1 uncultured Bacteroidota bacterium
CCGGGTAGCGGGTTTACGGTTATAGTTGCTGTTGCAAAGCAACCGTGGCCCTCCGTGTAAGTAATAACAGCCGTACCCGGCGCATAAGACAACACCGCACCGGAATCGGAGACCGTAACTAATGTACTGGTAAAGCTGCCTGCTACCAATGAATCATGTACGGTCATGGTATCGCCCCAGGCGCAAATGTTATGTGTGCCCGTTATCGCGGGTACTTGTATCACCGCTACGGGGTATACAGAAGAGCAACCATCAGCAGATGTATAGCTAATATCGGCCGTTCCCCCGGCTATACCGTGTACCACGCCCGATGCACCTACTGTAGCGAGCGAAGTAGCTCCACTACTCCACACACCACCGGCAGTAATATCATGCAACGTGACGGTATTGCCCGCGCATAAAACTGACGGCCCGGTAATGCTTGCGGGGCTGGCGCTAACTGTTACCGGCATAGTTACAGAACACCTTAACCCGAGTGAATAAGTAATACTTAATGTGCCGGGTATCAAGCCAAATACTGCACCATTAGCGGAGCCAACAGTTGCTATCAGCGGGTTACTGCTCGTCCAGATGCCGCCACCGGCATCAATAAGCGTGTCGGTAAGCCCCACACAAAAATGATCTGTACCAACAATATTGGGCGGAAGAGCTGTTACACTTACGACCGTTGTTACCGTGCAACCGCTGATCGTGTAGCTGACCATGGCCACACCTATGCTCGTACCCGTTACTATACCGGTGCTGCTACCAACCGTGACTGCCCCACCGGTGGGCGTACTCCACATACCACCTGGCAGACCATCGCTTAATGTAATACCGGAATACAGGCACATAGCCGTAGCGCCCGTTATAGGCCGTGGGGAGCTATGCACATATACACTTGCAGTAGTGGCGCAACCCGTGGGCAAGGTATAAGTTATAATGCCCGTACCGGCAGAGACCCCAGTTACAACACCTGTGGCAGAACCTACAGATGCTGTAGTGCTTACCGCAGCGCCCCACACGCCACCGGTAGTGTCATCGCTTAATATAGTTGTGGCACCTTCACATACAGTAAACACACCTGTTATGTTAGCAGGTAGCGGGTTCACCGTCATTGCAACGGTACTCACACAGCCCACTGCCGATGTATAACTCACTGTGGCGAGGCCGGCACTAATACCTGTTATCAAACCTGTGGCACTACCAACTGTTATCGTACTGCTGCTACTGCCCCATGTGCCTCCTGCTGCAGCATCTGTGAGTATAGTAGTTGTACCGGGGCATACACTCATAGAACCTGAGGGAACTGCGGGCAAACTATTTACCGTTACTGTAGTGACAGACGCACACCCTGTAGCCAGCGTATAAGTAACCGGGGCTGTGCCTGCTGCAATGCCTGCCACAACTCCACTGCTACCCACTATTGTTATGCTTCCGCCTGCTGTACTCCAGACACCACCAACAGTAGCATCTGCCAGGGTTGTGGCACTACCAACGCATACCTTCAATACGCCGCCTACCGGCATTGGCGCAGCATTGACCGTAACTGTATAAACAGCAGTACAGCCCGTAGCCGATGTATAAGTAATAGTTGCCGCTCCGGCGCTCCATCCAGTCACTACACCGCTCCTGCTACCTACAGTTACCGGCACGCTTACTGATCCCCATAAGCCGCCGGGTATGGCATCTGTAAGTGTAATGGCGCTGCCCGCACAAAATATCGTGGGGCCTGTTATCGGGGATATAGCGTTTACCGTTATACTGCGTGTGGCCATACTGCCACCGAGAGTATAGGTAATCACCGCTGTACCAGCACTAACGCCGGTAACTACGCCTGTACTGCTGCCTATAGTAATGAGCAGGCTGGTTGTAGTCCATGTGCCGCCACTGATGCTATCCGTCTCCGTTATTGCAGCGCCCTGGCATACACTGCCCGGTCCGCGTATCACTGCTACCGATGGATCAACGGTCACCACGATACTTACCGTACAGCCTGTAGGTAGTGTATAATATATTGTTGCTGTGTCTGCGGCTATGCCGATGACTATGCCGGCGCTACCTACAGCAACAGCCGTGCTTGTCGTACTCCATACGCCGCCTGTAGTGGCATCTGTTAGCGTGGCAGCAATACCTGTGTATAAAACAGAACTGCCGCCTATTGCGGCGGGCAATGGAATTACGGTTTCTGTGCGCATTACTGTGCAACCTGTACCCAGTGAATAGGTAATCGGGGCTGTACCGACTGATAGGCCAGTCACTATGCCGCTCAATGATCCTATG
Source organism: uncultured Bacteroidota bacterium (assembly GCA_903906615.1). GTDB lineage: Bacteria > Bacteroidota > Bacteroidia > Chitinophagales > Chitinophagaceae > Nemorincola. The sequence continues at coordinate 2,263 of CAIVKT010000365.1, forward strand.
GTTGCCGCTCCGCCGCTGTTCCAGATACCGCCGCCTATAGTATCTGTGAGCGCTACACTGGCGCCCTGACATAAGGTATATGGGCCTGTTATAGCTGTGGGCGAGGTGCTGACTGTTACTGTTGTTGTTACGTTGCAACCTGTTCCTGTGGTAAAAGTAATGATGCCTGTTCCTGTAGCCACACCAGTGACTATACCTGTGCCTGAGCCTATGATAGCTACCCCTGCACTTCCAGTTGTCCATGTTCCTGCTCCACTCTCTGTAAGATCGATGTGCGCACCTACGCAGACCGCAGATGGGCCGCCTATTGGAGCAGGAGTTGGGTAGACGGTTACCGTTGTTGTACGATAACAGCCCGTTGCGGGGAATGTATATGTGATGGCCGCCACGCCACCACTTACAGCAGTGACAATACCAGAACCTGTACCGACATATGCTACACTACCCGTAGCCGGGCTCCATAACCCGCTTCCACTCTCCGTAAGTGTTAGTGACCTGCCGGGGCATATACTACCTGCACCGCCTATGAGTGCGGGCAGTGGATTTACTGTTAATGCGGTTGTAGCAAGGCATCCCGGCAATGTACCTGTGGAACCTATAGCATAGGTAACTATCGCGACACCGGCGCTTACACCTGTTACTACACCCGTGCCGCTGCCTACAGTCACCGCACTGCTACTGCTGCTCCATAGTCCTGCACCCGCATCGCTAAGATAAGTTGCTGCACCGATGCACACATTAAGTGGACCACTTATTGTACCCGGCGAGGTATTGACTGTTACTTCTTTTGTGGCTATGCAACCAGTTATCGGCAATGTATAGGTAATAAAGCACGTACCTGCTGTTATCCCTGTCACTACACCGCTACTACTACCAATACTTATAGTGCTGCCGGTCCGGCTCCATGTGCCGCCGCCACCATCAGTTTCTGTGATCGTTTGGCCTACACATACTGATGAGGGGCCGCTTATCGCTGATGGCAGTGCGTTCACTGTTATTGTCTTAGAAGTAGCACAGCCTGTGGGCAATGTATAGACCACTGTTACTGTACCGCTGCTGATGCCTGTTACCACACCGCTCCCGCTACCTACGCTCCCCGCACTCCCAATGGCGCTCCATGTTCCTCCTGCATCTGTAAGCGTTGTAGTGCTGCCCACACACACGCTGCCTGCCCCTGTTATCGCAGCAGGCATTGGATTTACAGTTACTACCGCAGTAGCAGCGCAGCCCGGGCCTGTGGTATAGCTGATAACAGCCGTACCCGTACTTACACCTGTTGCCGTGCAACTGGATAATGAGCCAGCGGAACCTATAGTTACCGCACTTCCTGTACTGCTCCAGACCCCGCCCGATGTGCCATCGAACAATGTTGTGGTATTGCCCCGGCACACTTGCAGCACGCCGGTGATAACAGTAGGTGGCGGCAGTATAGTTACCGTTTGACTCACAGAGCAGCCAGCACCCATGGTATAAGTAATAGTAGCGCTGCCGGGCGCTACACCTGTTAACAAGCCTGTTGAAGGATTCACTCGTACTTTGGTGGTATCGCTGCTGCTCCAGGTGCCGCCACCCACACTGTTGATGAGCGTAGTCGTTCCGCCTGCGCAAAAACTGAATATGCCGTAAATTATACCCGGAGCGGGATTTACGGTAAAAGTTGCTACAGCCATACACCCGCTCCTATTAATATAGCTGATAGTAGCTGTTCCTACTCCATAGCCGGTAACGACGCCTCCGGTATCCGGATCTGCAATGCTGTAATCGGAACTCAACCATGCCCCCCCACGGCTGGAATCGGCGAGTGTGCTGCTAAGATACAAGCAGACGCTCGTAACACCTGTTATCGGCCCGGCAGCAGCATTGACCATTGCCGGTGAAATGACCCTGCATCCGGTTGGCAAAGTATAACTGATCTCCGCTACACCGCCGGCCACACCAGTAAGAATACCTGTGCTGCCTATAGTAGCGATCGCGCTGCTACTGCTTGTCCATACACCACCAGTGCCATCCGAAAGCGTTTCTGTCTGCCCCGGGCAAATCCCTGAACTACTTATACCAATGATCGCCCCCGGCAACGGATTTACTGTTATTGCAACTGTACGGAAACAGCCCGAAGGAAGCGTGTAAGTAACCATATTTACCGCCGCACTTAAGCCGGCCACTACACCCGTAGCCGAACCTATTGAGATACTACCCCCTCCAGAACTCCATGTGCCACCTGTCACACTATCACCGAGCATTAGAGAAGACCCGACACATACCGGCACAGAGCCACTGATCAGTGAAGGCAGCGCATTCACAGTAACAGTTTTCGCTACTGCACAACCTGTATACAATGTATAGGCGATCGTATCTACTCCCGGCGACAGGCCGGTAACTATACCGGAGCCGGAGCCAATAATTACGCCACTACCTGTAGTGCTCCAGTAGCCACCACTTATAGAATCTGTGGCGATCAGGGTACTACCCATACACAAAGACGGAAGCGCAGTAATTAAAGAAGGTGCGGCTGTTACAGTAACCTGTTTGCTTACAGCGCAGCCGGATGTTAATGTATAGCTGATCGTATCCACGCCCGGAGCTACACCCCTGAGTATGCCGGTCAATGACCCTATGGTGCCTATCGCAATACTACTGCTACTCCAGGATCCGGCCAACGTGCTATCACCAAAAATACCTGTTGTACCCGCACACAACGCTGCTACCCCGACGATAACAGATGGCGGAGTATTTACGGTTACAGATTTCATTGCCACACAGCCTGTAGGCATGGTGTACGTTATTAGCGCTGTACCCAAAGACAACGGAGTAACAATGCCCGATAGCGTGCCTATTGATACAACTGTACTTGTTGTAGTCCACACCCCACCCGCTGTTGAATCTGTAAGGGTAATGGGTGCGCCGCATAAAATCGGAGCGCCTGTGATCGCATGTAACGCATTTACCGTGATCGTTGCAATAGCCGGACAGCCGGAAGAATTTGTATAACTGATGTTCACTACCCCAGAAGCTATCCCGGTTACCAGCCCGCTGGCGCTGCCTACCGTAGCCACTAAAGTGTTACTGCTGCTCCACACCCCGCCGGCAGTAGTATCTGTGAGTAGAATGGAAGACCCTGCACAAACATTTACTGCTCCGGAAATAGCTGAGGGCGTTGTATTTATGGTAACCGTTGCCGTACGGGAACAACCTGAGGGGAGCACATAATTGATCACATCAGTACCTGTAGATATGCCCGTCACTATACCGGTAATTACACCAACAGAGGCATCCGCATTAGCCGGATGCCAGGTACCGCCGCTCAGCGAATCTAATAATACCACAGAAGATCCGATACATATATTCAATCCGCCTGATCCTGAAGAAACCGGTACCGCAGGCAGGGGATTTACCGTTGCCATCCTTGTCACCAAACAGCCTGATGGTAATGAGTAAGTAACAATAACACTACCTGCGGATACCCCTGTTAATACTCCTGTAGCAGAGCCAATAGTAGCTATTGCCGTGTTGCCGGAATACCAGTTACCCCCGATAGAGGAGTCGCTAACCGTTGCAGTACCGCCGCCGGCGCAGGCAACGGCTGTGCCACTAATTGCCGCCGGGGCCAGAACTACATTTACTGTAGTAGTTGTAGTTGCAGACCCGCAACTCAGGTTCAGCGAATAATTGATCAAAGTTGTTCCCAATGTCAGCGCAGTAACATTGCCATAAGAAGACCCTATACTGGCTATTGATGGACTGGCGCTACTCCATACGCCGCCGCCCAGTGTATCCCATAAAGAAACAGTAGAACCCAGGCACACATTCGTAGGCCCCGGCATCGTTATCGCCGAAAATGAGTTGATGATGTCTACATATACCCTGGTAGTATCCGTGTAACCAAGGCAATCAGTAACTTTCATCTTAAAGATATCAGGCCCCAGGTAAGACCCTGAAGGTGAATAATATAACCCTGTGGGCGAAGTAGCACCGCCGGTAGATGTGCCGGAGCAAAAACCAACGAGCGTACCATGTGAGGGCCCGGTAACGATGCTCCAGGTCTCAGATTGACCGGCATCTGAGTCAATTATTGCAAGGGCAGTATTCAGCGAGTTTGCCCCTGAGCCAGTGCACACAGCAAGGCTCTGCGTATGACCGGCAAGAAATCTGGGCGTAGAATTATTGACCAGTTTGAATATGCGTTGCCCCGCATCTGTAGAAATATAAATAGTCCCGTTTGCCGCAGTGATGTAATTATCGGAAAAAACAGAAAAACTGCATGCTGAAGTGGAGTAACCCGCAATACCTGTGCCTGTAAGTGTGCCAATAATACCGGACAAATTTATTTTCCTGATCCTCGCAGAATCATTGATATATACGTTGCCTGCATTATCTGTACATATACTGCTGATCGTATTACTCAGGTGCGCCCCTGTAGCCGCAGACCCGTCACCCGTAAAGCCCACCGTACCGTTACCTGCAAAGGTACTGATGATGCCGAAAGCATTGATCTTGCGCACCCGCGCGCCGGATGATGCTATATAAATATTCCCAAACTCATCTAATGCTATTGCTTTTGGCGAATCCAGCGCCGCGATGGTAGCCGGGCCGCCATCGCCGGTGTACCCTGCTGATCCTGTACCTGCAATGGTACTGATCACACCGGATGTATTCACCTTACGGATGCGGTTATTGCCAGTCTCTGCTATATATATATCCCCATAACCGTCTATAGCGATGCCTGCTGCGCCGTTTAATGTGGCGCTGGTAGCAGGGCCGCCATCTCCGGTATATCCTGTAGTGCCTGTGCCTGCAACAGTGCTAATGATGCCCGATGTATTTATTTCGCGCACAGTTGTGCCTGTCGAAAAGAAAACATTCCCACTGTCATCTGTGGCTATACCCCATGGATTACTAATATTGGCCGATGTGGCCGGCCCGCCATCTCCCGAATATCCCGAAGTACCCGTGCCTGCAATAGTACTGATGATGCCCGATGTATTTACCTTCCGGACACGCTGATTGCTATAATCGGAAATATAAACATTTCCTGCACCATCCAAGGCTATACACTTGGGGTTATTCACTAACGCAGTAGTGGCCGGGGCACCATCTCCCAAATATCCGCTTGTACCAACTCCTGCTATTAGTTGAGGCAAATATGTTTGCGCCTCCAATACGCCGGAAAGCATAAAAAGGAGGATAGGTATGAGATAGAGGCAACGGCGCACTTATATTTATTTATCACTAAGTTAGCAAATATTTTGCACTTCCATAATTTATTTCATATAAAACGAGTAACGCCCCGCGATGCGGGGCGTTACTCGTTAAAAACTATCAAAGCTATTTATTGTTCAATAACCATGTGGAACCATGTTGTGGCGGATGTTCCGCTTCAGCGGGCATCCGGTACTACAAATAAGGCCGATTTGCAATCGGCAGCCTCGCGCAGG
>CAIVKT010000366.1 GCA_903906615.1 uncultured Bacteroidota bacterium
GATGTATTACTGCTGCTCCAAGTCCCACCTGCTGTTGTATCACTTAATGTTACTGTATTGCCTACACCCACGCTATCGGAACCGGCAATAGGCGCAGCAATACCATCAATGGACACAACATGTGTGGCTACACTTGCACCACAGCCGTTTGTAAGAAAGTAAGAAATGATCACGCTGCCCTGCGCTACACCGGTAACATTACCTGACCCATCAACAACAGCTATACCTGAGTTGCTGCTCAGCCATGTTCCGCCACTTACTGTTTCTGTAAGAGAAATGTCTGAGCCGGCACAAACAGTTGTTGGTCCGGAGATAACACCCGCTGCCAACGGAGTGTCTACATGTATATCGTATGTAGAAGAAACTGAGTTACATGCGTTTGTGAAATTATAAGTGATGGTATCATTGCCGTAAGCTAACCCGGTTAAAGTGCCATCTGCTGCGATAGTTGCATTCCCTGTATTGCCCGACCATGTGTGTGATCCCAGCACATTAACGTTCATCAGGTCTATAAAATGGCCTGTGCAGGTTACTGTAGGTCCTGTGATTGGCAATGAAACAACGGTGGTATCTACTCTTACTGATGCTGTAGCTGCGATAGTACCACATTTGTTGGTAACAGTATACATTACTGTATCAAAACCATGGCTCACACCTGTTACTACACCGGCGGATACCGTAGCATGTGCATTAGAGGCAGACCATACACCACCACTTATTGCGTCAGCTAATGTAATGTTTGAACCCACACATACAGATGAAAGGCCCGTTATAGTACCTGCATTCAATGTATCCACTACAAGCAATGCCGCAGCAGAAGTATCCGAATTAGTACCATCGGCAGCAATGCCTTTATACCAGTACCCACTCATGGCTACAGATGCGGTAACATTAAGGGTATCGCTCGTGCTTGCACCTGCCGAAGACCAAGTGCTGCCACCATCTGTAGATACGATCCAGGAATACGTGATAGTATGTGTGCCGGGAGTATCAACAGCCCCGATTATAAATCTTGCATTACTGCCTGAGCAAACGGTGTCGTTGGCAGGGTTGGCGGGTATGCTGAGTACTGACGCACGGGTACCCATAAAACTCAACATAAAGCTACAAAACAGCAACCCGGATAAGTAAAAACTTCTTTTCATATTATTCTTTTTATTTAATATTTACTCTTTAAGCCCTCAAAATATTATTCCGACAATTGTAGCCGTAAATATACTGCTCAGGATATTGATAAGGGGCAAATTTAATCATTTACAATTAATTTCAAGTATGAACAAGCAACCCTTTGCACATAATTAATTTACCCATACAATGTTAAATCTACATTACCCTATTAATAAGACGTAAGATCAGGCTCAAATCTTGGGTACAACCGAATTATTTCTGGAATAATTAATTTATATATTCAAAATACACGACACTAATAGCGGCAAATTCGAAGAAAAAAGGATTTCTTGCCCATATTCGTACCTTAGACGGTGCAAATAGGCAATAATGGCACAGCTGATCAGGAAAGAAGACGCACTGGAATACCACGAAAAAGGACGGCCCGGTAAAATAGAGGTAATACCTACCAAAGAAACAAAGACACAGCGCGACCTCGCACTCGCCTACTCACCCGGCGTGGCCGTACCCTGTATGGAGATACATGCCAACCCTGATGATGTATATAAGTACACCGCCAAAGGAAACCTCGTTGCGGTCATATCTAATGGCACAGCGGTATTGGGCCTCGGCGATATTGGCCCCCTCGCATCAAAGCCGGTAATGGAAGGCAAAGGCCTCCTCTTTAAAATCTACGCCGACATAGATGTGTTCGACATAGAGCTGAATGTACGCGAGATAGATGAATTCGTAAAGGTGGTCAAGGCGCTCGAGCCTACATTCGGCGGCATCAACCTCGAAGACATCAAGGCCCCCGAATGCTTCGAGATAGAAAAAAGACTGAAGCAGGAACTGAGCATACCAATCATGCACGATGACCAGCATGGCACAGCAATCATCAGCGGTGCGGCACTGCTCAATGCGCTGGATATTGTAAAGAAAAACATCAGCGATGTAAAGATCGTTGTCAGCGGCGCAGGCGCATCTGCTATTTCCTGCTGTAAAATATACCTGGCCCTTGGTGCTAAGGTGGAAAACATATTTATGTTCGACAGCAAGGGCCTCATTATCAAAAGCCGCACCGACCTCGATGAATATAAACAGCAATTCGTGCAAGACATGCCCACGCAGGATCTGCATGAGGCCATGAAGGGTGCAGATGTATTCATCGGCCTCTCTAAGGGTAACATAGTATCGCAGGATATGGTGAAGTCTATGGGGTCCAGGCCTATCGTATTTGCACTCGCCAACCCCGACCCCGAGA
>CAIVKT010000367.1 GCA_903906615.1 uncultured Bacteroidota bacterium
GCAAGCTTCTTCCGACCATTGCACAATACCGGTTGAGAAATTAACTTCCCAACTGCCGAAATGGGCAATAGACTGGGCCTGCTTCAACCTTAGCTCGCTGTGATCTATCTCATCCTTCAATTGCTTTCTCTGCCTGTCTTTTTCAAAAAGATCTACGGCAAACGATATATCCCCCACAGCCTCTTCCAGCAGCCTGATCTCCTGCTCATCAAACACGTTTTTTTCGGAAGCATAAAAATTAAATGTCCCGATAATTTTTCCACCTTTTTTTATGGGCAATACCATTATAGACCGGATGTGCCGTAAAGCTGCGTATGTATTCCAACCCGGCAAACTAATCTCATTTTCAACATCGTTGCAAATAAATGACCAGCCTGTTTGCAGTATCTCAGTCATCGGACCTGCATGGTCATAACCGGCATTGATAAACCTTTGTATATCTTCGGGTGGCATGTTGCAACTCTCAGTAAGGCTTACTGTTTTATATGCCTCATCAATCATCCCTATCCATGCCATCCTGAATTCACCGATATCAATACTGATGCGACAAGCCTCTTTAAATAGCACCTGCTCATCGGTGGTATGCACTATAGCCTGGTTGATACTGCTGATGAAGGCGTACAAGCGGGTGGCATTGATCAGTTTCTGCTCGTACAACTTGTGGGCCGACACATCCCGGAAGTTACCAATGATCCCCTGCACATTGGCATCCTGCAGCAAATTAATAACAGTGCCTTCCATCCACATATAGCTGCCATCCTTGCGGCGAAAACGAGTGGAACGGGGTTCGGAAACCCCGGGATTATGTAATAAAAGATCAAATTTTCTTTTTAATTCCGATACGTTATCCGGGTGCTGGTATGCAAAGAAAGATTTCCCTGTTACTGCTTCGGTAGTACACCCGGTTAGCTTTTCGAGAGCGGGACTGATATAGCTGAGGTTCCCGATCTTATCTGTTACCGTAATGAGGTCATCGGCATTTTCTACTAATGCGCGAAAGTATTTTTCGTTTTGTTCAATCTTTTTTCTAGCCAGTACCTGCTCTGTGACTACATTGGCGAAAAAGAAAACACCGGAAGTAATGCCTTGAATATTTTCATAGGGTTGGTAAACAAAATTGACATAGAGATCAACCAGTTGCCCGTTTCCCTCCCTGTCTATTTGCATGAATACTTCGTTCCCCACAAATGGCACACCTGTTTTATACACACTATCCAGCACATCTGAGAAGCCTTGCTCCGACAATTCAGGAAATACTTCTAATGCTGTTTTGCCAATTATATCTTTTTTGCCTGTTATCTGCAAATAAAGTGGGTTGGCCATTTCATACACATGGCTGTCGCCGCCTAAAATGCAGATGGCAGAGGGAGCCTGCAAAAACAGGTCGGAGAATTTCTTCTGATCTGCTGCCAACTGCGCTTCTGACCGTTTTATTTTATCTTCAGCTATTTTTCGGTTAGTAATATTATGTGAATAGCAGGCAGTTCCGATCAGTTCATCTTCTTTGCGGATCGGGTAAAAAAAGATATCTGCCCAATGTTCAGCAGGGGCATCGGTATATTCTGTCACCATGAATACCTCGCCCGAAAAAGCGCGCTCATAAAACTTTTCCCAACGGCTCA
>CAIVKT010000368.1 GCA_903906615.1 uncultured Bacteroidota bacterium
CCCCTCCTTCGCAGGCGGGGAGTTTTTCCGGCGCGTTTTGTGGCTCGTTTTCTGAATTAATGGGTCGGTCAGTTGGTGTGGTTCCTCCTGAAGGTGGGGTTGGAGTTAGTGGTTCTGGTGTTGTAGAAGCGGCGTTGTCATCAGCTGATGGTTCATCCTCCTTCGCTCCTTCTTTAGTCGGAGCTTCGGCGGACAAAGGATTCTGACTGCACCATTGTTCGTATTCTTTGTCGAAGGCGGCTTCTTCATGCATGTAGTGGGAATAGTTGAGGAAGCGGCCGTCTTGCGCGAGGCTTTTGATGTATTGGGTGATGTGGGGCAACACATCGGCAAGGAGGGCCATGTCTTTTTTGCGGAGCTTCTCTGTGAAGCCCATAAATACTTCTACACTTTCGGCGCAGGTGGCGTGGCCACTACGCATTTGCTTAATGGTTGCCGTGATGCGGCGGATGGTCTCTGATTCTTCTTTGGTGGGGTATGGCTGCTCGGCGCGCTGCGCTATTTTCAAGTTCATTTGACCGAGCTGCTCGTAGTATTGCTCGATGAGTACGCCGGGTGCGTGACTTGCCGCATACTTTGCTCTTTTCCAGCCGCCTTCTTTCATCCAACGGTGGAGGGTACGGCGGTTGATGTCGAGCAAGTCGGCGATCTGTTGTTGGGTGAGGTCGGTCTGGAAGAAGAAGTTGAATGCTCTTTGCTGATCGGGTTCCATATATGATTTGGGTTTTGTTTTTTTTGTGTTGTTTGTCCGGTGTGAGGAGGCCTCACCCCGGCCCTCTCCGAAGGAGAGGGAGGTGTTGCCTGTCCAGTGCGAGTTGAACTCACTCCGGAGCTGCGCTCTTTCCCTTGCGGTCACTCCAAAGGAGAAAAGATGTTGCCTGCACGGTGTGAGACAACCCCGCCCCTAAAGGGAGGTGTTACCTGCTTTTCGCGGGATTTTTAGATTAACGTGTAAAGGTCTTATGGGAATGTGGGATGGTGAAATTGGGTTTTTATCAAAGTACGCTACCGTGCTGTCATAGGCGTATGCGGTGCTGTCATAGAAATTATTTTTGTGGTAAGTGGTTGATATAGATGGGGTTATAGGTTATAGGTGCCTCGGTTTTTTGTGAAGTGTTTTTTTGAGGTGTTTTTGAGGTTTCTAAAATACATGTTATCGCGTTTTAGAATGCGATTTGTCTGAACTATGATTTGTAATGAGTGGGAATGATCCCGATGGCTATCGGGACTATGATCTTTTCTGTGATTGATTGCGTTGCGTAAAACAGCGCGAGTAGGGCGTGGCAAGCCAAGCCCCTACGGCGAGAAATGGCGCTGTGTAACCGGCGCGAGATGCCGATTGCAAATCGGCACTTATGGTTAGTACCGGATGCCCTGCGGAACATCCGGAGAATCCTCGTTGCAAACGAGGACTAGTGTCATGTCAATTTGAAATAGTCGGGTAAAGCCTCTTAAGTTTTACACGAGCTTTCTCGTTTGTGAACTGCCAATTTATTGTTGCTTCCTTTTGGTTTCG
>CAIVKT010000369.1 GCA_903906615.1 uncultured Bacteroidota bacterium
CAAATATGAGGCATATCCCCCTGAACAGGTAAGCCCCTATGATGCCATACTTCAGTGCGCGCTTGCGCTGCGCCCTTGGCAGCTCCAGCACCATAGTGGCCAGCACAGCAGCATTGTCCACCGATAGCAGGCTCTCAATAATAACGAGGTTGCCAATGATGAGCAAAGTGGCGATGGGGTCTTGTATGATCTCTTGTAGCAGTTGGGTCATTTGGCGTATAGATGCTCCTTGGAGCCAAAAATAGCTATAAAAAAATAAAGCCGCCGCAAAATGCCGACTTTACAAAACGACATGCACACTAATTACCTAATGCCCCTGGCCACTGATGAAATCATTGAGCGCCTGCTTGTTGGAATCAAAACTGAACACATTGCCCAGCTTAAAGTAATTAGCCGGATCAATAACATGTGCATACGCAGCCTTAGCCACTTCTAGCTTGCCATCGTCAAATGAGAACAGTTTGCACAGTTCTATCACTTGGTTAGTTTTGAAGTAATTGCTATTGATGATCGCCTTTGCGGTAGATAGGCGGGTATCGTCAAAGTTCGCCGCCGCTATTGTTTTCTTCGCTTCATTAAATGAGTTGAGATCCATTGCAGTAGGGCCTATGCCGGGTCCGGGCTGGCCATAATCTATCACGTCATTGTGTGCAGGGACTGTTTGTGCAGGGCGACCATAGGTCATTACATATTCATCTTGTGCGGCGCGGTAGTTATGCTCTACCTCTGTGCATTTTACAAACCGCAGCCATGCCCCATCCCTGACCATTATTATTTTCAAGGTCATGTTTACTGCCTTACCATCTACCGGGTCGGCTATGTTCACCTTTTTATGTATGCGGGGAATATTTCTATCAGCAAAAGCTATTTCTATATCATTGCCAAATTGCGGCAGGCCCTCTACACGTATTTTAGATTGCGGTACAGCATTCTGGTTCACACCATTGAGGATAAGATAAAAGGACTGCCCGTTCTCCGAAAACACAGATAACGTACTGGTTTCTTCGCGTTGCGGGCGGCCATTATATACATAACCATCCTGTGCAAACGAAAAGAGCGGCAACAAAAAGAGCGCAAATGATATTAATGCTGGCTTCATAAAAGGAAGATTTTAAGTACAAAGATGATAAAATACTTAAAAAGAAGCAATAACGCATTAAAAAAAACACCTACTACTACTACAACTCCACCAGCTTATTTACCGTCATCCAATTACGGGTGGTAGCAGATACGCCCAGTTTCTTTTCTATGAGGGAATTGGGAAAGCAGGTTTGCCCATAGTTTGCAGTAAGTATGTACACCTCTTTTTTTACGAGGCGGGCATCCTCGGCATCATTAGAATATACCCCCAGCGCACCACGCATGGCATAGGGCGGAGTTTCTGATAAGAACGTAATGTAGAGGCTGCGGTTGTCGCTCATCTTCAGCGCCTCGTAAGGATTGTTCTTGATCACATTGCGCAGCTCATGAAACATGCGCACTATTACGACCACCTCATACCCAAGTTTTTCCTTTAGCTGGTGGGCTATCAGGTGCTGTAGTAAACTTTCGTCTGTAGCCTCGGTCTCAAAAAGCACATTACCGCTTTGTGTGTAGGTAGATACAGCGGTAAACCCCAATTGCTCAAAATAGCTACGAAGGTCATCCATGCTCACCACATCATGCCCGGCAACATTTATACCATCTAAAAAAGCTACGTAACGGATCATTAGGAGAAGAGGTTTGGTTTGAGTTATTGGTACACCAAACTTAGGAAGAATGTCCGTTAATACTTACGCAATAAAACTTATTGTTTCGTTAATGATGAACGCCTATTTATAATTCGCAGAATAGAAGCTCAGGTAAGTATCTGCATTCTTATCGGCAAACATCTTGCGGTAGTTAAATGCCGAGATAACCTCCACATGTATTTCTTCCGGCGCGTAACCCGTGAAGGTGCCGTTGGCCAGCAGGTCGTCCCTATAGCTTTCCGCAGCAGCTGCATTCGGAAAATGCTCCATCACCAGTACGCCCTGACCTATGCTGTACATATCCAGCACCACATTTATATTATCCGAATCGTGGCGCGATGCGTTGAGGTCCTTTATAGATTGTTTCAGCGGGCCTGTGCGCGAGTCTATGCCCGGCAATACAATGATACAGTAATGAGCGCTATCGGCATTGTAGGCATACTTATCAGGTATCACCGGCCCGGCAGCCTTCACTGCGGCCACCTTCGCTGCTTTTGCCGCAGCCACCTTTGCCAGCGCTGCAGCGCTGTCGGCCCTGCTGGCATTCTTTGAGGCCAGCACAGCATCATCATACCACGATGGCAGGCCGCCATTGCGCACTTCTTTGATATGCTGCTTCACCTCCGCAGCCCATGGCGTAAGCGTATCTGTAGGGTATGTCCGCATGAACTTGGAGATCAGCGAATCGGCCTTATCAAAATCGCCGGAGCCAGCATTGGCCATGGCCTCTGCAATATCAAAGCGTTTTTTGTACGTAGGGTTGTTGTACTGCTTTTTAGAATTATCTATCCGCATCAGGGCCTCGGTATACTGGTGCTGCATAATGAGGGTGTAGGTCTCATCAAAATAGTCGGCCACCTTCTGCCCGGCTATGCGCTCATCCCCGGTACTTTCGCTGGTACGTGGGCGCACATTGCCCGCATACTGCGATGTGGGATACTTGGCCAGCAGCTCATCGCTATACATCTTTGCTTTGTCCAGCTTGTTCTGCTTCATGGCTATCTGGTAGCGCAGGTACAGTTCTTCTTCCTTCACATTGTTTTTCGGGAAACGTATGTCCAGCGTGTCCAGGGTATTATTGGCCATGGTGTAGTCTTCCAGTTGCTTCACATAAGCCTTGGCGAGTAGTATATATGCCCTTGCTTCTACCTTGGCCGAAAGGTCTTTTTGCTGCGGCGTATTAGGTATCCTCGCCAGCAGGCTTTCCTCTGTAGGCAGCCCGCTGCTCTTATCGTTACCGGTAGCAAGATCATCCTCGCCCGATGAGGCGCTGCTATTGCTGATAGCCGCAGCACGGCGCCAGTTATCGGTAAGCGGGCGGTTGCCAAACTTGCGTTTGAAATCAGAGCTGCCCTGCGACATAGTGGTAGGGTTGCTAAAATACCAGCTATCGCCACTCTTATCATCGTCAGTAGCCGCAGCAGCCACTGCTGCCACCCCGGAGTTCTCTGCATTACTGATACTGTCTTCCTGTAGCTTTTCAAGATAGCGCAGGTAGTCGCGCACCACCGACAGTTGCTCCTTATGGGTCATGGCAGCCAGGTCCATCAGGCTGTCCTGCTCGTGTATCACCTTTGCAGGCGCAACCACTTCTTCAAGCCCCTTACCCCTTTGCACTGCCGCCGCTACGGAAGCCTCTTTCGATGCCGAAGATGCATATTTTGCAGCGCTGTCATACGCGCTCTTAGCGCCGGTATAGTTGGAGGATGCATAATACACATCGCCCAATGCGGCAAAAGAAATAGCCTTCTGCTTCTTTGCGGCCTTGGGGGTATTGGCGCTCTTGGAGAAATAAGTAATGGCTTGGTCATTCTGGTTGGCCTTTATAGCCAGTTGCCCCAGCACATAATACACCTGGTCATAGTAGTTCACATATTTACCATCATTAAGCACTTTTTTGAGCGGCTTCATCGCCTCGGCCACATCATCGCCGGCTTGCAGCTTATTGAAGGCAATGTACTTGCGGCAGTAGAAGTCCATTTCTATCTTAGGGTAATACGTCAGTACCTTTTCATAGCTAGTAGCCGACGCCTGGTACTCCCCTTCACGCTGCAATATCTGCGCGGTAATAAATGCAGACCGCATACGCAGCCAGTAAGGCAGGTTGTTATCATCCTGCGCTACCAGCAGTTGCTTTACCGCTTCCGCCTGGTTGTTATCCGCAAGGTTGGCAAATGCTTTTTCTATAGCCAGCCTGCCCTTCAGGTCCTCAGGCAATTTGGCATCAGACTCCAGCAACGACAGTATAGCCTCGGCATTCTCCACCTGGTGCGCCTCGGTATAGGTGCGTGCCAGCCAAAGTATAGACTCATTATGCACCGACTTATGTTTCAGAAAATCAAACCTCGACTTCTTTTCTTCTGCCACTATAGATGGCGCTTCTTTTTTATGCACCCCGCTGTAGCCGTCCTGGGCATTTTTTTTCTTCTGTTCCGCCTCATCTTTGCTGATGATGTACCTGAACGCCGTGGCCGCATTATCGTACCTGCCCCTGTAATAGTATGCCTCGCCCAGCAACAGGTACAGGTCGTTCGACCATTTTACCCTGGGGTCATGTATCTGGATAGCTACAGATATTTTGCGCACTATCGTATCCATATCCGACGACATGGACGAAGAATCCCGGTTCGGATCGAACGGATAAAGCCCTATGAGCGAATCATAGTTCTCCTTTTTCGTTCGCTGCATATTAGCCAATGCCTCCTGCATCTTTCTATTCGCATTGTAGTAGTAATTGTAGTGCGTAAATGAATTTTGGAAAAACCTGCGCTTCGTCGACCACCGCTTCTTCAACATAGATTTATTGGTCCACGCCTCGTGCTTCTGCTTCATTTTTATCTCCAGCTTCAGCTTCTGCGAGTCTTCTTTCTTCTTCTCCTTAGCCTTGGCCAGCGCCTCCTTCTGCTTCTTTATTTTGGCCAGGCTGTCTGTCCGCACCTTGCGCACCAGTTTCAGGCTGTCCATATGCCTGGTGCGCACGGTCTTTACACTGTCCATGATGCGGGTGCGCGATGCCTTGGCGCTGTCCAGCGAGTGCTTGCGCATAGCCGCCAGGTTGTCCCTGAATAGTTGCTGCGATTCTTTGATGCTGTCTGTTCGCTCGTGCTTCACGATCGCCACGCTATCGGCATAGCGCTTGCTGGTCTTGTATTTTTTGATGCGGGCCAGGCTGTCGGTGCGGCGTTTCTGTATCGTCCTTATGCTGTCGGTCTTTTCTTTGCGGCTGGCCGCCATTTTATCGGTCAGGGCTTTTCTCGCTTCTGTGAGCGAATCCATTTTTGCCTGCCGGGTATTTTTGAGCTTGTTGGCTTTTGCCGTCCGCGACTTTTCTACGCTGTCTTTGTAGTGCTTGCTGTCGTGGTATTTGCGCACCGATGCGGTGCTGTCGGTAAAGTGCTTGCGCACTGCCTGCACACTGTCTGTTTTTTGCTTGCGGGCCAGCTTGGTACTGTCTGCTATACGGGCACGGGATTCCTTAGCGCTGTCGGCTATGCGTTCACGTTCTTCGCGCGCACTGTCAGCATTGGGTTTATGGGTTGAGTCCGGCGCTTCATCACTCGCCCAGTCGGCCTCCCGTGCTATGGGATGCGTATAGGCCAGCGTGCTCAGCAAGAAAAAACCTAATATAACAAATAATATTACCTTAAAATTCAATGTATTACTCCGTTTCTATTAATACTTATAACGCCAAAAGCGTCAAAATATTATGCCTCATTTCCTTAAAAAAGGGAAAACTTCCCTCAATGTTCAAAAATAGCTAAAAAAACACATTTATAGAAGCCAAAATAATGATAAATTAACAAAACTCTTTCCCTAAATTGCTGTGCCGTCCGCTACTTTTAGCACGGTTAAGGGCAGTAAAATGGCAGTAACCGGTTTTGTTTTTTACTTACGGGAAACAAGACCACGAAAGAGGAAAATGAAAGCTGAAGGACAACAACAAAATACAGCACGCTATGCAAGCCTTGCCACACAATTAATGGTGATGATGCTCATAGCTGTGTGGGGCGGAAATAAAATAGACCAATGGCTGCACTGGAAGAT
Source organism: uncultured Bacteroidota bacterium (assembly GCA_903906615.1). Lineage (GTDB taxonomy): Bacteria > Bacteroidota > Bacteroidia > Chitinophagales > Chitinophagaceae > Nemorincola. The sequence goes on from CAIVKT010000369.1 coordinate 5,775, forward strand.
ACCCGTGTTCCTTATTCTCTTCCCGCTGGCTGCGTTGTGTTTGTCTCTTTGGCAGATCATAAAAGAATTCAGTAAACCAAAAAAATGAAGAAACAGTTCATCATAGCGATCGCGGTAATTTTTGTTTTGCTCAGTGTGGCATTCTACACGCTGTGCAACTATATGCCTGCCTTCAGCTTTGCTACGTTAGAGGCCGCAAATGCAATAATGGCGGGGCTTGCGCTCATAGCATGGGTGTTGGTGATGAACAAAATAAAAAGTAACCCATCTGCGTTTGTAAGAGGTGTATCCGGCTCCTCTTTCCTGAAGCTGATGGTGTGTATGATAGCTATGCTGGCGTATGCGGTACTCAACAAAGGCCACATTCATATGCAAACCGTATTTGTGCTGTGTGGCATCTACGCGGTATACTCGGTAACCGAAACTTTATTATTGTCGAAAATAGCAAGAGATTAATTTTATGGGCAAGCAAGAAACGTCGATAAACTTCCTGGAGCAATTCTTACCGCATGGCGCATTTGAGCAGGTAGCGCCATTCTTTAAGACCAATACCATACACCTCACCATCACGCATGAGCGCAAAAGTGTGCTGGGCGATTACCGCAATCCCACGCCTGATGCGCCTTTTCACCGCATCAGCATCAATGCCAACCTAAACCCCTATAGCTTCCTCATCACACTATTGCATGAGCTGGCGCATATGTTCACCTTTCAGCATTTTCAGCACAAAGCGCCGCCGCATGGCAAGGAATGGAAGACGCAGTTCAGGCACATACTTATACCCTTTATGGGCAAGCGGTTCTTTCCCGGCGATGTGGAAAAAGCGCTGTATGCCTACCTCCACAACCCCGCGGCAAGCACCTGCACCGATGCCGACCTGTACAAAGCATTGTATCGCTACGATGAACACAAACCCGGCTTTAAACTGGTAGACGAAGTGGGTATCAACCAGCTATTTGAAACAGAGGACGGGCAGGTATACCAGAAGATAGAGAAACTACGCACCCGCCACAAATGCAAGAACATAATCAACGGCAAAGTATACCTCTTCCAGGGCATCGCAGAAGTAAAAGCTGTGCGCAAGCAAATGAGTGCGTAAGAAAAAAGTTCGAATGATATTAATACTATGTTACTTAGTGTCAAAACACAACTAAGTACGTTGCACCAGATTTGACAACTTTTTAAAAAGTTGTCAAATCTTGATTGAATCAGCCACCATAAAATTACACAGCTTGTACAGCACCCTTGCGCCCACCATAGCGTCGAGGCTATCGCCTATGTGGTCGCCGCCCGATACTTCGTTCACATCAAAGCCTATCAGCTGGCGGCCGCTCTGGTGCAGCATCTTGAAGAGGTAGAACACCTGCTCTGTTTCAAAACCACCGGGTACCGGTGTGCCTGTATTAGGGCATAGCTTGGGGTCCAGGCCGTCTATATCAAAGCTGATGTACACCTTCTGTGGCAGTGTGTCTATCACCTGCTTGCATATCTCCTTCCAGGTAGCGCCTTCGTACTGCTGCGCCTTTATGTCTTTATCAAAAAAGGTCACCACGCGGCCATTACTGTTGTTGATCATTTGCAGCTCTTCATCACAGTAATCCCGTATGCCCACCTGCACCAGTTTCTTCACCTGCGGCACCTGTTGCAGCACATTGTACATGATAGAGGCATGAGAATAAGTGAAGCCTTCGTACGCTTCGCGCAGGTCGGCATGGGCATCTATTTGCAGCACTGCAAAATCGCTGTGCAGCCCGCCCAGCGCTTTTATGTAGCCCAGTGGTGTGCTGTGGTCGCCGCCTATCAGGCCCACCTTCTTGCCCTCCTTCATCATGCTCAGTGTCATTTCATACACCCAGTCCAGCAGCATTTTGCCTCCGTCATTTATCTCCTGCATCTTGCCGCTCAGCTGCTCGTTCTCAGCTATCACACCGCCATCAATAATGTCCGATATGATGAGCTCGGCACACTGCCGCAGGTAGTCGCTCTTGGTGCGTATATTCTTATCTATAGGCAGCATATAAAAGCCCTTCTTCCAGCCATCCACCACATCGGGGTCATAAAGGTCCACCTGCATGGCGGCATCAAATATTTTTTCGGGGCCATGCGCTGTGCCGGGGCGGTAAGAGACGGTTACCTCCCAGGGTACGGGCAACAATACCAGTTCAGCCTCGTTCTCGCCAAAAGGCAGGCCAAATATATTATTAGATTTTAATCCAACTGAATTGGGGTCGAAATTTGAAATATCAGACATGGGGCAAAAATAGCTCAATTTCTCAATGGCTCAATGACTCAATTGAATGTGAAAGTTAGAAAATGCGGAATGTACTGCTCAATATAGTTTTTGGTAATGATACCTTAATAAGAAGCCGATGCCAATTATCTGAAAAATACGTAATTTGCACATCCTTTTTATGGAAACGATACTATTCAAAGATCTGGGGCTGATGGCCTATGATGCCGCCTGGGACTACCAGGAAAACCTGATGCAGGCTGCGCTGCGCATCAAGGCCAGGCGCTTTGCCCCATCGCCGAAAGATATACACGAAGAAACACAACACCACCTGCTCTTCTGCGAGCATCCGCATGTATACACACTGGGCAAGAGTGGCCATATGGAAAACCTGCTGGTCAACGATACCCGTATGCAGGAGCTGGGCGTATCTTTCTTCAAGACCAACAGGGGCGGCGATATTACTTACCACGGCCCCGGCCAGGTGGTGGCCTACCCTATCCTCGACCTCGAAAAATTTGAGACCGACCTGGGCAAATACATGCGCAACCTCGAAGAGGCCATCATTCGTACGCTGGCACACTATGGAATTGAAGGCGGCAGGCTGCCCGGCGCCACCGGCGTATGGCTCGATGCCGATATACCCGCCAAAGCCCGTAAGATATGCGCCATGGGTGTGCGTTGCAGCCGCTGGGTAACCATGCACGGCCTCGCGCTGAATGTGAATACCGACATGAAGTACTTTGACTACATAGTACCCTGCGGCCTTACCGATAAAAAAGTAACTTCGATACAGAAGGAATTGGGCCGGGTGATAGATGAGCAGGAAGTAAAAGATATGCTGAAACAGGAATTTGGCACAGTATTTAAGGCTGAAGTAATCAACGCAGAAGCCGTAACAACAATATTAAACTCAGTCGCATAATAATTATTTACTTTTTACGTTAAATAAAGCAGTGAAGAAAAAAGACATTACTTACTATTGGGGCGACCGCAGCCTGCTTATAACGCTGGGCAACCGCACGGATAGCCGTGTGCGGGCACTGTATATAGTAGAGTTTGTCTTCACCAGCTGCATGGCTACCATCTTCATGTTGCAGGCTATGCCGCTCGCGCATAATCCCTTTCATATGGTGGCCTGCGTGGGTGCTTCGGCGCTGTACTTGCTGGCCGCCTACCGCTTCCTGTCTCGAATATTTTTTGATGAGCGCTTGCTGCTCGATCAGCGCTCGCTCACCATCATCCGCAAAACATTCTTTGGCAAGCAGATACGCAAATACGAATGGAGCGAGATAGGCGCGCTGCACTACGAAGGCAAACCCAAAAAGACCGATCATCCACTCAAAGGCCACACCTTCGACTACCTCGGCTTTGATACGCAGGAACACCTTATACAAAGCCTGCACCACAATGGCAACCTCTACTTCGATACCTACGAAGGCCGCATACACTTTGCCACCGGCGTATACTCCTGGAACGCCGAAGAAATGGTGCAGCTCATGAAGCTATACATCGGCTCCTCCCTCCAGCTCGGCCCCGAGTGGAAAGAAATGTTGCAGGAGCAGGGGTATGATGATTGATATCAATAATGATGGCTGCACTCATACAAAGAACATCCCTTCTTACTATATTTTGCTTCGCATTGTTTTTGAGTCAAATTTCTTTCGCCCAAAAAAAAGACCGACAAATTTCTCCTGAATTTCAATTTGAGCAAATTGACAGTTTAACCAAAAATGCTTTAGAACGCGTAAAAAAAGCTAACTCATCTTTGTACGTTGCATACACTAATTGGTATGTCGGTAGTTATGCCAGTCCTCATCACAAATATGCGGCCTATTCAAACGCTTTTGAAATCTACATTTTCTACTCTGCAAAAGATAAATTC
>CAIVKT010000370.1 GCA_903906615.1 uncultured Bacteroidota bacterium
CCGGGTAGCGGGTTTACGGTTATAGTTGCTGTTGCAAAGCAACCGTGGCCCTCCGTGTAAGTAATAACAGCCGTACCCGGCGCATAAGACAACACCGCACCGGAATCGGAGACCGTAACTAATGTACTGGTAAAGCTGCCTCCCGGCAATGGATCATACACGGTCATGGTATCACCCCAGGCGCAAATGTTATGTGTGCCCGTTATCGGAGGTACTTGTATCACAGCCACTGGATATACTGATGAACAGCCGGTAGCTATGGATGTATAACTGATATTCGCTGTGCCGCCGCTTGCGCCATTCACTATTGTGCTTAATGGTGCGCTGGCCGACCCGAGAGTTGCCAATGCGGTATTGCTACTGCTCCACACACCGCCCGCTGTGGCATCATGGAGGGTAATTGCGCTACCTGCGCATAACAAAGATGGCCCTGTAATGCTTGCCGGTGTGGCATTTACCGTGACAGGCATACTTACGGTGCAACCCAATCCTAATGAATAACTAATGAATAGCGTACCCGGTATTACCCCAACAACTGCACCTGTAGCCGAGCCTATAGTGGCGATCAGCGGGTTGCTGCTTGTCCATACGCCGCCACCTGCATCGGTGAGGGTATCGGTGATGCCCACGCACAGATGCGCTGTGCCTGATATGTTCGGTGGCAACGAAGTAACACTTACTGTAGTAACAGCCGAGCAGCCGCCCAATGTATAACTCACTACTGCCGTACCTAAACTAACGCCAGTAACAACTCCGCTGCTGCTCCCCACGCTCACAGCGCTACCGCTCGTTGTGGTCCAGCCGCCACCGGGTGCGGCATCGCTGAGGGTGATGCCCGAACTGATGCACATGGCCGTGGCCCCGGTTATGGGTGGTGGCGCGGCATTTACATAGATACTTGTGGTAGTAGCGCAGCCTGTGGGCAATGTGTAAGTGACTATGCCTGTGCCGGCACTTATCGCTGTAACTGTGCAAGATGGTGAGCTTATCGAACCACCTATAGCTATTAGCGTGCTGCCGGTACTCCATGCACCGCCTGTAGCGGCATCACTTAAAGTTGTTGTAAGTCCTTCGCATATGCTTGCCGTGCCTGTAATGGCATCAGGCAGCGGGTTTACGGTAACAATAGTAGTGGCTACACAGCCCAGGGCAGATGTAAAGCTGATCGTTGCCGTGCCTGCGCTTAAGCCCGTAACAACGCCTGTCACGCTCCCCACGCTCGCCGCTCCCAGACCCGCACTCCAACTTCCGCTCCCGCTCTCCGATAAAGTAGTTGTGCCTCCGGGGCATACATTCATCGCTCCCGTTATCGAAGCAGGTAAATTATTCACCGTGATTACCGCATTAACCGTGCAACCTGTACCTAATGAATAGGTTACTGGTGCTATACCTGCGGTGATGCCTGTAACTATGCCGCTCACACTCCCTAAGCCTATATTACTACTTGTGGTTGTCCACACTCCTCCACCGGCGGTGTTGCTTAAATTAGTTGTACTGCCCACACACACATGCAATGTGCCGCCTATAGCAGATGGTGTTGTGTTCACTGTTACGCTATAGTTGGCCGTGCAGCCCGCAGTTGTGGTATAAGTAACATTTGCTACTCCTGCGCTCAATCCTGTTACTACGCCTGTACTGCTCCCGATAGTTATCGGGACACCTGCGCCTGAAGAACTCCATCTGCCGCCAGCTACAGCATCGCTAAGCGTTGTACTATTGCCCACACACAAGCCTGTAGCGCCTGTTATGGCGGCTATGGGGTTAACGGTTATTGTTTTAGTTACAGAGCACGATAGTAGTGAGCCTGTCGAACCTATGGCGTATGTAATGCTGGCTGTGCCAGCGGTTACACCTGTGATGCTGCCTGATGAGCCAAGCATTATACTACTGCTCGTAGTACTCCAGGTGCCTCCTGCTACTGCATCTGTTGCCGTGATCGTTGCGCCCTGGCATACTGCTGCCGGGCCGCTCCCGATAGTTATCGGAACGGGTGTTGCATTTACAGTTATGGTGTCGCTGGCAAAGCAGCCCCCTGCGGTATAATCTATTATTGCTGTGCCTGCGGCTATGCCGCTTACTGTGCCGCCCGACACTGTGGCGACAGAAGCGGGGGTGCTACTCCAGGTGCCGCCCGTTGTAGTTTCTGTAAGCGGAGTTGTGGCACCAGCACACAAGGTTGCCGCACCAAGAATAGCAGCAGGAGAGGCCGTTACTGTTTCCGTTCTGGTGACAGTGCAACCTGTACCCAGCGAATAAGTAATAGTTACCGTACCCGCAGATATACCTGTAACGGTGCCGCTCAATGAGCCAATGGTGGCTATGCTGCTACCACTCGTCCACAGGCCGCCACCTGCAGTATCTGTAAGCGTTACGCTGGCGCCGGTACATACCGTGAGCGGACCGGTAATGTTTGCAGGAGATAAGCTTACTGTTATGGTGGTAGTGACCGGGCAGCCTGCTGCCGAGGTAAAGGTGATATTGCTGGTGCCGGTGGCTATGCCTGTTACATTGCCGGTGGTAGCGCCAATGGTGGCTACTCCTGTGCTACCACTAATCCATGTACCACTACCGCTCTCGGTGAGGGTGATGTGCGCACCCACGCACAAAGCTGATGGCCCGCCGGGTAGTGGTGGTGTGGGGTTGATGGTAACTGTAGCTGTGCGGTAGCAGCCTGTGGGCAGGGTGTACGTAATGGTTGGTGTACCTGCGGTAGTGCCGGTTACTATACCTGTCGCGCTCCCGATAGCTATCGGGACTCCCGCTCCCGAACTCCACACTCCACCTGTAGGACCACTGAGCGTGATGCTGCCGCCGGGGCATATACTGCTCCTGATAGCTATCGGGACCGGTAGCGGGTTTACGGTAATGATAGCCGTAGCAATGCAACCCGTACCGATAGAATAGGTCACGGCTGCTGTGCCTGCACTTACTCCTGTTACCACGCAAGATGGTGAGCCTGTCGAACCGGCTATGGTTATAGCCCCGCTGCCGCTGCTCCATATGCCTGCACCGCCATCGGTGAGCGTGATACTGCTGCCGCTGCATACTGCCCCTGCTCCTGATATACTCCCTGCCGTGGTGCTTACTGTTACTGTCTTCGTTATGTAGCAGCCTGTGAGGGGAAGTGTGTATGTAATGATGTCTGGCCCTGCGGCTACGCCGGTTACTATGCCACTCGTGCTACCTATGTTCGCATTGGTATTGCTCCTGCTCCAGGTGCCGCCGCCGCCATCTGTTTCTGTTATAGTTTGTCCTACGCATACTGATGAGGGGCCGCTTATCGCTGATGGCAGTGCGTTCACGGTTATTGTCTTAGAAGTAGTACAGCCGGTGGGCAATGTATAGACCACTGTTACTGTGCCGCTGCTGATGCCGGTTAAGACACCGCCCGTGCTTATAGTACCTGTAGTGGCTGGCGTGGCGCTCCATACGCCACCTGCATCCGACAAAGTCGTTGTGCTGCCACTGCATACTGCCGCTGCCCCTGTTATAGCTGCAGGCATAGGATTTACAGTTACTACCGCAGTAGCAGCGCAGCCTGGCGCTGTGGTATAGCTTATGGTAGCTGTGCCTACGCTTGTGCCAGTTACGGTTATAGACAATGCGCTTGTAGTACCGCTCAGTGTTACCGCGCTCCCTGCGGCACTCCACACACCGCTACCTGTTTCTGTAAGCGTTAGCGAACTGCCCCTGCACACTCCCCCTGCCCCTATTATACCCGTTGGTGGTGGCAGCACATTTATCGTTTGGCTCACACTACAGCCTGCGCCCATACTGTAGGTGATCGTTGCTATGCCTGCACTCAGCCCCGTTACCACTCCGCTCCCGCTCCCCACACTTGCACTCCCTGTAGCGCTCCACGTGCCGCCGCTTACGCTATTGCTTAGTGTTACTGTACCGCCTGTGCATAAACTAAAGATACCCGTTATTGCGCCCGGCGCGGAGTGGGTAGCGAAGGAAGTGGTGGCCACGCAACCACTGGCTGTTATGTAGCTTACCGTTGTGGTGCCCAAGGCATAGCCTGTTACTGTTCCGCCTGTGTCTATGTCTGCTATGCTATAGTCGCTGCTCAGCCAGCCGCCGCCGTGGCTACTATCTGTGAGTATACTGGTGCCATACAGGCAAGTGCTGGTAATGCCCGTTATTGCCCCCGGTGCAGGGTTTATGCTTACTATGGTTGTAGTGCTGCAGCCTGTGGGCAATGTAAAAGTAATGGTGGCTGCGCCACCGCTCACGCCTGTTACCACGCCGCTTATACTGCTAATGGTTGCTATACCCACGCCCCCGCTCATCCACACTCCGCTCCCGCTCTCTGTGAGTGTCTCCGTTTGGCCGGGGCATATGCCTGCGCTCACTATACCACCTATGGCGGCTGGCAGCGGGTTCACTGTTACTGTGGCTGTGCGGTAGCAGCCTGTGGTTAATGTATATGATACGCTTGCCGTACCTGCGCTCATGCCTGTTACTATGCCCGTGGCCGAGCCTACCGAACCTATGCCACTGCTGGCTGCACTCCACGCACCGCCGGTAGTTGCATCGCTTAGCGTTAGCGTACTGCCGCTGCATACTGCCCCTGCCCCTGTTATTACTGTCGGCAGCGGGTTTACGGTTACTACGCCCGTCACACTACAGCCTGCGGCTGAGGTATAGGTAACTATTGCTGCGCCTGCGCTTACACCTGTTATAGCGCCGGTGGCGCTGCCTGCGGTTATTAGCGTGCTGGCGGTGGCCCATGTGCCGCCTGCTACGCTATCACTGAGGTTAATTATGGAGCCTGCACATACGCTGCCGGGCACATTAATTACCGCAGGTATTCGGTTCACCGTTACTACTGTATAGGTAGCGCAGCCTGTGGGCAGGGTGTACCTTATAGTATCTGTCCCTACGCTGCTGCTGCTTACTATACCACTACCCGATCCTATGGTGGCTATACTGCTGGCGGCGCTCCATATACCACCGGTAGTGCTGTCTGTAAGCGTAGTACCAGCGCCTATGCACATACCCATACTGCCCGTTATGGCGGAAGGCACAGGGTACAAGATCAGTTTTATACCTGCACTATATGCGCTCAGGCCGCTGCCACTACAGTGGGTAACACAGCGATAGTAAGTGTTAGCGCTCACCGTTACCGTATCTGTGGCATGGGTAGCGCCGGTTATATTGCTCCAGGTACTGCTATCCGGCGATGACTGCCATTGGCAGGTGAGCCCATAGCCGGCACTGGCACCAGATACTGTAAGTACAGAAGTATAGGCTGTGCACCCGGCACTGACACTGGCGCTTACTGTGCCGGCTGCTGGTGTGCCGCTGCACGTTATGGGTACCCATTGGTACACAGTGTTGGCGATAGGCTCTACAGATATGCTATCCGTAAATACTGTACTCGATGGCGTAGGGCTGCTACCGCTGTTATTCAATGTCATCCAATCGGTAGGGCTGTTGCCTATGCCTATAGTTGCTGAGGTGCCTGTAAAGCCTGTGCCATACGGAAAAGAAACACCGTAGCAAAATTCAATAATATTAGATGTTTCATACAGGCGCACCTGGAAACACCCTGCAAAAGGGCCGCTTGGCCATGTAAAGCCATATGGAAGCCAACTACCTCCCCATTGAAAAAGAAATACACGGTTAGGAGCAATACCGGAATCAGCATGCACACAATCGAACCCGGAGAACGATGTGCCTGATGTCCCTGCTGCCCAGTAGCCATGCAAAAAATCCCAGTAAGGCATCAGCATGCCTGTACCAGTAATGCTATCGGCTATATTAGTATGCGGGCAGGCTGTAGCATTGGTAAAAGACATAAACCCGTTTGAAGAAACACTAACAGAGTCGTAAACGAAACCCTCGAAATTGAACGAAAACCCTATGGCATATTTATGAATAAGATTATCGGAGTAACTTATATATCCATCTGCTACACCCAAAAATCCGGTAAAGCCACCTGAAGCACCATTAAAAGGCCTGCTAAAAGCAGAAAAACTATATACACTGGATAATTGCGCATGGCTATATACCGGCAAAAATAGTAGCAGCATAAAAAGCAGCCTATAGTATGGCTGCAATATCTTCTTTTTGATTGATAATGTGCGCGGTAGTGTTTTCGTGGTAATATTGCTTACAGGCGATTGCATAATTATATATCGAAGTTAAATCTTTTTACTCAATATTTTAAAAAGAGTTCCATTATTCAGTTCAAAAAAAATTAACCGGTATCCTTAATTTTTAAGAAGTCCCCTGCGGCAAAAGCAGGGGACTTCTTTTTGGTGTAGTACAGATTATTTTTTTACAAAAAGGCTTTGCCAGGTACTGCCGTTCCCATCCAGCCGCAGCAGGTAGGTACCGGGCGGTAGCGTACTTACAGCTATGCCTGCTGTCTGTTGCAGCAGTGTACCTTGCAGCAGCGTACGGCCTGCCATATCGGCTATGTTATAAACGGTTGCTGTTTGGCTGTTTTCAGCGGCCACCACCAGGTCATCAGTTGCCGGGTTGGGGTACACCCGCCACTTACCTGCCTGCACGGCGCCCACGCTACTCGGCGCCGTCCTGAAGGCAAAGGGCACGGTTGATTCCTTATACTTTATGTCGTATCCCGTGCCGCTTTGTTGTGCCCACGTGACCAGGGTATAATTCCCATACACCTCATAATTAGCAGGTGTGCATATAGCGCTGGCATAGGTGCCGTAGGCATTCATAGCCTGCGGGGCTATGGTTAACCCTCCTGACGATGTAGTCAATGAATTGACAAAATAATAATCGTTGAATAAAAAATTGTTGTACAAAGGCGATAGCACCGGCTCCATAAACACAATATCGCTGCCGGGCGTAGAGGGGTCATACTCCATTTCGTGCGCCACAGGGAACGTCTGCTGTAGCGCAGCCACTGTAGGCGCATAATTGTTGTATTGCCATACCGGCACGGCAGTATATACCGATACGCCTGCTATGCCCGCTGTACTGCTCACATTTACATAGCTGGACACCGGCCACTTACTTTGTATATTATCGTAGCTGCGTATCACTTTTGTTGCCCCGGTATTGTAAGAATCTACCTGCGCCACTATCTTATACACGCCCCGCATACTTGTTGTATCGTTGAGAAGGTAATCATCAAATGCGTCTATACGCGGGTTAGAGATAGTAGTTGATGTAAGTCCACTATCCAGGTACCGCGGACCGCTGGCTGATGTTGATACGCTGAAATCATAAATGTTTAGCAACAGTTGGTTATTAGTGCTGGCATCTACGTACGTGATCAGCCCGTAATAATCTATACCTGGGGTGGATGTGAGGAGGTATTGTATAGCAGCGACATCGGGCGAGTGACCACTACTGCTTATAGTAGCTAATGATCCGCTAAATGCAAGTGACGAGAGGCTACCTGCCTGAGCGTATACAGCGGGTGTGCCGCCTGAATAGTCGTCCCAAGTCACAATAAACTCATTACAATACGGCATAGATCCCGTCATGCCGCGTTCCGCTACTATATCTATATGCACCGTTTGCGCCAGGTAGGTTGTCCCGCTAAGGGTGGTAGTAGCAATAGGGTTGCGCATATTGCCTATAGTATCCGTACCTGCGCCATCGTCATATACGTCATAGAAGTTCACCTGTATGTGGTTACTTGAATTCAGAAAGGCGACAGCAGCTATAACGTCGGTTTGTATGGAGTAGCAGGTACTGCAAGTTGAAGACCTCCCATTCCAGTTGCCTATAGCCACATCCGGTGTACCTATCACACCGGTGAAAAGGGGTGCAATATCTCCTCCTCCATTAATGGGATCCATTACCCGAAAGTTAGGACTGGAGGAACCATCATTATCTACTAAACCACATACTAAGCTTGGCAATGCTATTGGCCCCAGCGCTATGGCTGCTGTATTCAGCCCATTGATACTGCTGCTACTGCTGTACCAAGTGTTATCCGTCATTGTTGGGGTTTGTAATGTAGGCTGCGCAGTACTCTTGCCCGCAAAGCAGGCGCACAGCAGGGCTATAGCAATAGCCCTGGTGCGTATTTTATTTATCTTGTTCATTTTGTTTTAGTTTTTGTGTTGTTTGGAATTTGGTTGCTATACTTTGGGATTTAAACCACAAGGCGGGCTATGTATGTGCAACTCGGTATGGCGCACAAATACCCGCAGCACGGTGGTTGCCGGCATATTGAGGAGCGTGGCCATAGGCAATGGTTTTAAAGCGTTAAAAAAATACCTGGGTAATTTTTTAAAACACACCTTTCACTTGCACACTTTTCTATAGTAAATTTTTCCTGCTGCTATTGCTCCAAGCTGCGCACACTAAGGGTTTCACTGTATTACCCGCCTTAATTTATTATAGATTGGAATTCATTGGGTAAACGAATGTAGCAAAACTATACATAACAGTTTAGCGTATTTATAGATTTATTTTTTTTAAGGCGTTTTAGGGTATGTGCTGTGCGCATAAAAAGATGCCCCACAATTTTTGGAAGTGTGGGACATCTAATGTTGTTCCTGATGCCCTGCGGAAGAACGTGGGCGCAGGCTAACTTTACATTACCAGGCCATTTTTTTTAACGATAAAACCCGCACAAGTGCGGGTTTATCATTTTATCTATTCTTATAAAAGTATCTGTTACGGCTTTAGGAATGGCGACACCAATGTTGTTACAGTTGCTTTATCCAGCGGCTCATCAAAGGCTGCCGTGGCCGAGGCTTTAGGCACAGTGCCTGTGCCATCGGTGATGGTGGTGATGTCTATACTGATAGCGCCCACACCTTGTATGGTATTATCTTCGCCCAGGTAGTTGGCCTGTGTGGCTGTTGTAGGCGGTATGTTGTTGGTGATCCATGGCGCGGGTAATTCGCTTGCACCTGCATTGCGCCTGATGAGGCGTATATGCGCCGCATGGCGGCCTTCCACAGCGGCTATCTGCTGCGCCTGCACCAGCAGGGCGTTGCCGGAGAATGCCGACATCTGCCCGCCATATGCCCGCACGCCGGTATCTTCAAAAACCTCCGCCAGTATCAGGAAGGTAGGATAGTCGTTAAATACATTGTTGTAAGCGCCACCACCGGTAAAGTCGTAAGCCGCGGGTACAAATGATCCACGGGTAGTGGAATCGGTAAAATGCTTCGGCACGAATGGTGTACCGCCCATAGCTGTGATGGTAGTGGTTAAGAAATTTACGTGTGCCTGTTCGTGCGCCTCTATGGTGAGGAAGCCGGGTTGGTCTGCTGCCGGTATCAGGTTGCCGGTATTATTGGCAGTATGATAAAAAGCGAATTCGAGGTATTCCAGCTCCAGGGCAAAATTGAGCGCGTCTACCACTACATCTGTGGTGCGGCCATAAGCCTTCTTGAACATAGAGCCTATGGCGAGTGGCAATGCGGCCACAGCCACCTTGGAGCCAAAGCTCTTGAGTATTTGCCGGCGGCCGCTCAGGCGTTCGTAAACCTCAGGGTCTGCCTTCTCTATCTGCTGCAGGATATTTTTAAAATTCATGACCTGTTATTTATGTGGTGCACCGCTTTGATGGGTGCGGAAAATAATGAGTTGATCAACCTGGTAATTTCGATGAATCGAAGTGCGTGAAAATATAGTTCTCCGCAGCGGCCAGCACGGTTCTTGGCGATGTGGCCACCATGTCCAGCCCGTTGCTGTCTATAACGGTGCCGTCTGCAAACGAGTTATAAGTAAGTGCATCCCTGAAGTATGCTGAGTGGCGTGCCTCTACGGTAGCCATCTTGGCAAACTCCAGCGCATAAGCCTGGTTCTCGAAATAAGTGCAGGCGCTGATGATGCCCGAAACGCAAAGGTCTTCGAGCATTGCAGCGAAGGTGTATACACTGGTACGGTCTACAAAAGTTACAGAAGAAAAGTTAGGCGCTATTGCCGGTATGGCATTCTTGCCCAGCAGCGTTTTCAAAAATCCTGCGTGTGCTATTTCCTGGTCGCGCACATCTGTGAGCAGCAGCAGTTCATCTTTGGTGATCGACAGCTCAGGTGTGGCTACAGCCTGCGTATAGAAGGCAGCTTCGAGCTGTTGCAGTATGTACAGGAAGTTGAGCAGCGCGAAATCTTCGGTGCCAATATAAGTATCCGTAGGCTTAGACCCCTTGCACGATGCCAGGAAAATCCCCGCTCCCGCTACGCCACCGGCCAGCTGAAAAAAACGGCGCCGGGACACATCATAACCCGGTTCTTTCACCTGTATATCTTCAGGTGCGTTCATTAATTTCATACGCTCTGTTTAAAAGTTTTTGAGGCTACCGGCACCTACTATATGCCGCTAACAGCCCTAAAGTTAAAAAAAGGATACTGTAAACCAATATATTCAAAAATATAAACAAAAAAAAGTTGTATTCAGAAGGTAGGGTAGCCCTGAAAAGGGAAAATCGTGTATGTGATTTTGCCGCATTCGCGGCGGGTGGGTTGTTTTGTTCCGCACTGAAGGGGCAAGATCCCGGAGCGGTGGGCAACGCCCATCGAAATAATGCGGGGGACTCGCGAGAACGAAACAAGCCATATCAGTACAAAATAAATAGCAACGAGGTGTACGCAATTGGCGTGATGGGATTTTGTTCATCGTGCGTTAATAGTTAATAGGGCGTTGCCCTATTCTATGGGATTTTGCCGCATTCGCGGCGTGGGTTGTGGTGTGTGCTTACGCCCTGAAGGGGCAAGGTCCCGGAGCGGTGGCAACGCCCATCGAAA
>CAIVKT010000371.1 GCA_903906615.1 uncultured Bacteroidota bacterium
ATTCCGGAGACTCCAATCCTAAAAATATCAGGTTAACTATATATCCCTGTGCTTTAAATTTTCGGGGCGTATCCCAGGTACTGTCATTAGTGAAGTGGCCTTCGTAAACATAATTGCTTCCATTAGCCAATGCTTCTGCTACCTGTTGTTCAAAAGTATTTACAGTAAATTCGAACGCGAGCTTTCTGACTTCTTTTGGGGCTTTTATGGTTTGCCAAAGCTCATTTCTTTTCTCGATAAATAGCTTATCTCCATCGAAGATTTTGCAGCTTTCCTTTATGTGCTTAGGAAGATAATTAGCTCCCAATGATGACTTTCCAGCACCGTTAGAACCGGTAATGATATAAAGCTCAGGCATAAAGCTATCGTTGCAAAAATCTTTCCCTGATGCTATTTCCTTCAGATGGAGATAGTTCCTGTATTACTGTGAAATCGCGGGCGGCTGGTGATGTGATGCTAACAAGCACTATCTTGCCATCCGGATATTCGAGGTAGCATTGATTTGCAGGAAGTTCTTTGGCATTGATCATAAAAGGAAAACCCTTATCATGCTTTACTTGCCTCAGTTGTTTTACGGCATCATTTCCTTTTTTTTCCAGTATTTTTATTTCAGCGGTCTGCATTTATTCAGGATATTTTTATGACGACACTTGTATCAAATATACGGCTTTTTTGTTGTTTAACCAAAAGTATCGAAGAAGGTGTCCCACACTTTCAAAAGTGTGGGACACCTACGGTTATCACACACAAAACCACTATATCTATTTTATAAAACACCCCATAACTAAAAGGTCTTGGAGCGTATCACTTTATTTTAGACCTTTATGCCATAAAAGATTACACTTAGCGACCTTTGCGGTTCCTTTGCGCCTTTGCGTTAAAATGTGACCTATGTGTGCAAAAAGTACAATCCGAGTGCAAAAGTTGCGCAAAAGTGCGCAAGAATGTAGCAAAAACAGGATAGGAATTGCACACAAAAAATGAGTTAAATGATTGATTATCAATAAATCCTGTACTTGGCAGGGCTAAAAAAATAAAAAACGACTTACAAAAAATGAATAACGCCTATTTCGACTTCGCCGAACCAAAGAACGAACCTGTATTGAGCTACGCGCCGGGCAGCCCCGAGCGCAAGTCGCTGTACAAGACCCTTGCCGATATGAAGAGCAAGCAGCGGGATATACCCATGTACATCAACGGGCAGGAAGTACGTACCGGCAAAAAAGTAGAGATACGTCCCCCGCACGAAACAGCGCATTTGCTGGGCCACTTCCATATGGCCGATGAGCAGCATGTGCATGATGCCATAGATGCCGCCCTGAGCGCCCGCGAAAGTTGGGCAGCTACCAGTTGGGAGCACCGCGCGGCCATCTTCCAGAAGGCTGCCGAACTGTTGGCTACCAAATACCGCTTCCGTATGAATGCGGCTACTATGCTGGGCCAAAGCAAGAACGCCTTCCAGGCCGAGATAGACAGCGCTTGTGAGCTCATAGATTTTCTGCGCTTCAATGTGCATTTCCTCAGCCAGATATACAAGCAGCAGCCCCTCAGTCCGCAGGGCATGGAAAACAGGATGGAGTACCGCCCGCTCGAAGGTTTCGTGTTGGCAGTAACGCCGTTCAACTTTACAGCCATTGGCGGCAACCTCCCTTCCTCTGCGGCCATGTGCGGCAATGTGGTGGTATGGAAGCCCGCTAATACGCAGATATACTCGGCAAGTGTGTTCATGGAGATACTCATGGAGGCCGGCCTGCCCAATGGTGTGATCAACCTCATTTATCCTCCCGGCCCTATGGTGGGCGAGATATGCTATGCGCATCCTTACTTTGCCGGCGTGCATTTTACAGGCTCTACAGGTGTGTTCCAGAGCATGTGGAAGAGCATAGGCAACAACATAGCGCGTTACAAATCGTACCCGCGCATAGTGGGCGAAACAGGTGGTAAGGATTTTGTGTTCGTACACCCCTCTGCCAATGTAGATGCTGTGGTGGCGGGACTTGCCCGTGGATCATTCGAGTACCAGGGACAAAAATGCTCTGCTGCATCGCGCGCCTACCTGCCTGCTAACCTTGCCGAAGAAATAAAGGCGAAGCTCGTAGCCGAAATAAAGACCATGAAGATGGGCCCGGTCGATGATCCTACCAACTTCATCAATGCGGTGATAGACGAAAAATCATTCAAGAGCATCTCTAAATATATTGATGGCGTAAAGGACAGTAATGGCGCTGCAAAGATCCTTTGCGGTGGCAAGTGCGATAGCTCCAAAGGCTGGTTCATAGAGCCAACAGTTATAGAAACCACCGATCCGTCTTACGTAAGCATGTGCGAAGAGATATTTGGCCCGGTACTTACAATTTATGTGTACGAGCCCGACCAATGGATACAGACCATAGCCATCGCCGACAGCACATCGCCCTACGCCCTCACCGGCGCTATCTTTGCGCAAGACCGTTATGCGATAGAGTACATGACCAAGGCATTTGTGAACAGCGCAGGCAACTTCTATATCAATGATAAGCCTACAGGCGCAGTAGTAGGGCAGCAGCCGTTCGGCGGTGCACGCGCATCAGGCACCAACGATAAGGCAGGCTCCATCCTCAACCTCTACCGCTGGCTCAGCGCAAGAACAATAAAAGAAACATTCGTATCCCCGGTTGATTACAGGTATTCTTTCCACCAGGCGGATTAAAGAAGGTAGAAAGTAATAAGTAGAAAGTAGAAAGCTGTTTTG
>CAIVKT010000372.1 GCA_903906615.1 uncultured Bacteroidota bacterium
AATGATCTTATCGGCTTTGATGGCATCCATGATGATGCTCATCAGCGTTTCGCCGGGTACCGCGAATATCCTGTTCACAGAGTCGGTAAGGTCCAGTACGCGCCATATACGCTTGTAGAAGGTGATGTTGTATTTGTTCTCTACCGGCAGCGGAAAGGGTTTTGCGCCCCTCAGCATAGGTATCTTATAAAAACCATCCACAGGGCGGGTGCTGTCCATAACGAAGTTAGAATAAGCCAGGTAGCTGGTATCAGCCACCAGCCCGTCAGAGAGCAGGTGCGACGTATCTATTGCGTCTGCCGGGATGATCACCAGGGGCTGTTTAGGCGTAGTGTCGATCGGGGGAGGCGCTACAGTTGTAGCAGTGGTATCTGCTACAGGTGCTGCGGTATGGCTTTTCTTTTTCTTCTTCTTATGCGTGCTCTGCGCTTGCAGCACAGTACTCATCCCGAATGGGATGAGTACTATAAGTGCAAGTATGATTTTCTGTTTCATGATAGTAAGACTTAAAATGCTTCAATTAATTAGCCGTAAAAATGATCGGGTCAAGCGACCTCTTCAATCCGTCTGGCCCTGTAGCGAATACAAAGTCGAATGTGACACGTGTGCCGGGTACTATGCCATTCATTGCCCCTTTCATTTCAGGGGTAAATTCATTGCTGTTCGATTCGTATTTCTGTATATCGCTTCTTGGCTTGCTGATGAACATGGTGAAGTGGTTGATGTTGAACTTAGCGTCAAAATCAAAATCTTCCAGTATAGCAAATATCCTTGTTTGTGCTTTCATCGCTGCTGTAGCCAGTGCGCCGCCGCCTTTGTTGGCAAATTTCACGTGTGGCGGCGGGATAGGCTTTACACGGAATTCCGCGCTGCCCAGCATCGCTGTTTTGCCACCGCCGAGGTCGCCGGTCACGTTGATCTTTACATTGCCGCGTGTGGTCACCTTTACATTGTAAGTGCCGTTGCTGCCGGTCATAGTGCCGGAGCTGATGCTTGCCCTGATCTTGTCTTTAGGGAAGCCTGCTGCTGCCACGCTCACGGGGTTGTCTACGCCAATGTACAGTACGTTCATCTTATCAGCAGTAACTGCGGCTGATGGTTTAGCTACTGTGTAAGACTGCTCAGGTAGCTGGTACTCAGATACAGTGCCGTCTGTTTTCTTCACACGTATGGTACCCGACCATTTCTTTTCGCCTTCTGATGTTGCAGCAACGGTATACATACCTTTGCCATCCACCACGTTCAGCTTCTGGCCGCCTACGGTTATCTCAGGTTGTGTCTTAGAGTCGAACGCTGTTAAGAACACCTGCGCCTGGTATTGCTGGCCTACGAGTACATAAGAAGAAGGGGCTACTGCCACCGCTTCAAATTTATCGAGGTTGATCACCGCCTTATCTGCTTCGCCCAGTATCTTCTTGATCACATCTGCTTCCGTGTTTTTCAGATCGGCCTGTATCTTGGTCAGGGCTGTTATAGCAGCTGTCAATGGTATGCCGTCACCGAAGTTATCATCTTCCCATGTAGTGCCGATGCCATTTTTCTTTGGGGGATCCTGTGCATTCAGCGCCAGTTTCATGCCTGCGGTGTCTTTCGGGCCCAGTATACTGAAGATCTTTATACGGGTATCTTCAATGCGCTTTTTAAGTTCTGCTGCTTTTCCCTGGCGCAACATAATGCGCGGGGCCAAGTCCACATCTGCGCGTTGTTTTACATCACCGGTAGCCTCATCAACGCCTCCACCTTTTTCATAGAGTAATGCTTTGGTCTCATTGATGTATTTATCCAGGTCTGCTGCATATTGTCTTACCTGCGTAGCCTTTTCATATACCGGGCGTGCGCGCTCCG
>CAIVKT010000373.1 GCA_903906615.1 uncultured Bacteroidota bacterium
AAAACACCCCACGGACTCAACTATCTACGATACATCTTCTATATCCTCCTGCATCTATCCTCAGCAGGTAGAATTTTTCGAGATCAAAGAAGACTGGCTCTTCGACCGCAACCAGGGACTGATGCTGGTACATATCAATGCCATAGCACCCGCTGCCTATGTGCATGGCGAAAAAAAGCCCCTCTTCTGGCTGCACTATCCCGAGATCCGCAAATACATAGACTCATTTGAAGTATTCAACGGCAACAAGAAGCTAAACCTCAGTTGGGACGAATATTTCGAATCGCGCCAATTCAGCTCCAGGATCACCTATGTGCAAGGCGGGATGGCACAGGAAAATGAGCCAAAGCACAGCAAGCACAAAAAAAGGAAAAAGGATAGTGACGATGATGTCAAGGCCGATGATATTAAGGGCGCCGATAGCACCAAGGAACACGATATGTGGGTCTATTAATTTTTCATCTCAGGCAACCTTTCCCCATAAAAGCGCATATATAGTGGTGTAGTCAAAGAACGGAACACACTTTAAGTCCCGATAGCTATCGGGATAACTTTTGACTTTTGCCTTAAAAAAACGTGACCGAGCAAAAAGCCATAGACGGATGCAAAAGGGAAGACCGCATCTCCCAGAAGTACTTATTCGATACTTATTCGGATGGTATGCTGATGGTGTGCCTGCGCTACGTAAAAAGCCTGCCCGATGCAGAAGAGCTGATGCTCAATGGCTTCTACAGCTTCTTTAAAAGCATAGATAAGTTCAATGCAGCGCAAGGTAGCATCGGCGGCTGGCTGAAGAAGATAATGGTAAACGAATGCCTCATGCACCTCCGTAAAAAGGGCGGACTAAAAATAGTGGACGAAGGCCATGCCACAGAGGTTAGTAGCGATGATGGCCTGCTCGCCCGCATGAACGCCCAAAGCCTCTTTAAGCTCATCATGGAGCTGCCCGCCGGATACCGCACCGTATTCAACATGTATGCCGTGGAGGGGTATAGCCACAAAGAGATAGCGGATGCGCTGGGCATTGCGGAAGGTACCTCAAAGTCGCAATTGAATAAGGCGAGAACAATGTTGCAAAAAGTGATCAAAGAAAACAGTTTGTTATGAAAAGCAAAGGTGGAGATAAGATGATCAGTGAAAAGCTGGATGGGCTGGATACCCTCAGCGGGGGCATAGTGTTTGGCAAGGAGGAGGCATGGGATAAACTACAGGCACGCCTCGAAAAGAAGCCTGCGCGCATCATACCCCTGCGTACATGGCTGGCCGCCGCGGCAGTGTTGCTGCTGATGATGGGGACTGTAGGCTTCTATTTCTACCCTGCAAAACAAGTAGCGCAAACAGAAGTGAAGAAACAACTAACACTTCCCGTACCAGCACTTCCCGCACCTACATATACTACCACCGCACCAACCACTAATACCCTAAACAATACTCCGGAAAAGCTAACGACTGCCACTACCCGTAACGAAAGCCGCCACATAGCATCTGAGCTGCCTATAATAAATGACGAACATCTCCCCACTATCGGTGTCGTACCCCCTATGCCACCTGTGATCGACAACCGGGAAGATAAAAGAATTACCAACCACGAAGAGATACAAACACTACCCGTAGTCGCTCAAATGAAGGTGCTACACATCAACCAACTTGGCGATGCAGAGCAGCAAACAGAACCCGCACCTGTCTACAATCCTGTAGTATTGAACAACAACATAGTAAACCTCAACGACCTCACAGACGAAGACAACAACAACAACCGTTTGTTACAAAACGTAGCTACCCACCACGAAGCATTTGCGGTCAACTTCTCTTTCATGAGTACACGGCAGCAGGAAGGCGCCTACGAAGCCAACAACGAAACCACACACAATCATCTAAAACTAAAGCTCAACTAAAATGAACAAACTACTGTTAGGTACAGCGCTTATCCTTATGAGCGTACAGGGGAAGCTATTTGCCCAGGATAACAATGATACTTATTACATCAATCAGGATCACCCCACGCCCTTCTTCGAGAAGCTGGACAAAATGAGCAAGACCGATAAGACTTTCAGCGACATTACTAACGAGGTGCGCATCCGCGACTATGTGTACCTCAAAGAGGGCAAAATGATACTGGAGCTGGACAAAGGCACAGACTATCAATTCCTTAATAACCTCAATCCCATGCTCCGCCAATTCAGGAAAGACATAGCGTTCTACAAAGACTCCCTTGGCGACAACACCGGCGGTGTAAAGATAGACTACGTAGTAGATGCCGGCCACAACTACAGGCAGGTACGATTTAAAAAACACAACCCCAATGGCAACAGCTTTGTGATCAAAGACAACGAAGTATCTAAACTAAAAATGGAGGACGATACCGTGCGCATATTACTGCATGTAAAAGAACCTGAGGTAACTACGGTAGTAAGAATGGGAGCAGCTAAAAGGAAAAAGTACAAAGGGCAAATACTGGAGCCGGGCAGAACAATATCTTCCCTCGGCGACAGCACCAAAAAGATGCTGCTAAAATACAGCACGCAAAAAACACTTATACTCACCTTTTGCCTCGATAACTATACCGACATAGACAAGATCATCGCAGATAGCGTGGCCGTCAGCCATACCATAGACACGCTGGCCACGGTAGCGCAGCACGTTAAGTCGCCCATATATACCATAGGCTATGCCCCCGGCAAAACAAAGGATGTGCGCTACACTTATTGGAAATACCGCAAGGTCAATTTCCAGTCGAATGAGAAAGACCTGGCCAAAAGCGGCGACCAGCTGGTGATTGATGGCGGAGTGGGTGTAGGGCTGGTGAAAAATACCCTGGCACCAATGGGTGATATAGGTATAGAAATAAGCAAGCACTGGCGCGGATTACCTACAAGTGGCAATAGTTTCCTTCGCCTCTCCACCACGCCCTACTTCTTCTTTGATAAAGACGCTAAAAACAATACCGTGGTCAACGACAACTGGTTTGTGAACCTTGAATTTGGCTACTATAATGCTAAAGGCAAAAACCGGTTCTCAATGGGTGCAGGCTACTTATATGCGGAGCGGGGCAATGTCTTTCAAAAGCAAACATACAAGGCATTTGTAAACATGCAATTGGGTAAGATCACCGTATCGCCAGAATTCATTTGTAACGATAACTTCAAGCAGATATACCCCGGCATTACATTGAAATTCATCAACCTTGGTAACTAATAACAATCTTACTAAGATAACAGAACCCGCACTTTTACCGGTGCGGGTTCTTTATGTTATGTACTGCTGAGTATTACTTACTCGCCACAGCCTTGCCCTTACTCTTCGTTTCCTTAGCTGTTGCTCCGCTGCCTTTCTTTTCCAGCAGCAGGGTTACTTTATTGAAGTCGGCTGCGGTGTTCACTACTTTGCGGTAGCGCTCATAGTCCTGTGCCGGGAAGTGTATCTGCGACCACGTTTCGCTAATGGTCACGATCAGCTTATCGCCGGTCACCTTATCTGCCTTGTAAGCATAGTCAGAGTGGAAGCTGATGGTGGGCTTCATATTGCCATCCACATATTCCGAGTGCATCTTCACCGCATCCGGGTTAGTGATCTTGTACCCCTTGGGTATGTTGATGGTTATGGTGCGGTTTTGCGTGTGCGGGTAGTCCAGGTCTACGGGCAGCTTGCGGTCTTTATCGCTATACAGTTCTTTCTGTGTGCCTATCAGCTCGCCCACTTTCAGCAGGTACTTAGGGCCTGCTTTCTGTACCAGGTCGTTAGTGTTTACGGTAGCGGTTATCTCCAGCGGTTTGTTGCCGTAGGCGCTTTCCATGCTCTCATTGCTTATGGTGTAGTTGAGGATGTTGTCCTTGGTGTCGGCAATGTTCACCACATCTTTCACTATGTCTTTTTCTTTGCTTTTTACAGTAGTCAGCAGCTCCCTGCGCAGGCCGGTAGCCATGTAGCCACTGTAGGCGTAGGAAATATCCACCTTAGCGGCCATGTCCTCGTCCAGCGTCACAGCGGCAGCTATGTTGCCTTGTGTTTGGCCTGCGGCAAGCGGTGTTATGGTATGCACTTCGTACATAGGGCCGGTAACTGGGCCCTTAGGCGGTATAGCCGAGAATACGCCCTTGTTAGACAGGTAAATATCCGGTACTACAGGGTAGCGGTAATACACATTTGTAGGCGCAAGGAATTTACCTGTGCCCGGGAAGTAAAACAGGTCGTGCTCCATATCGCCCCAGTTGGTAAACTCGCTGTCGAAGCGGGTCTCGTGGCGGTTGCCCGTCATGCCCAGCTCGTGCTTTACACCGGCCTGTGTGAAGCAGGCTGCAAATAATTTGATGTAGCCCGACGATGTGGCTGCTTTGTTGGTAATGATGCTGTCCAGGTTTTCGGCATCCTCCCTGTCCATATCGTCATACAATACTATGCCGCTCTTTATGCCGTTCTCTATCTTGCGTATGTTGTCTGTTTCACTGCCATTGGCCTGCACGCCCAGCTCGGTCAGGTAGTTATTTACCGCGGTTCTTTCTTTATCTTTGATCGTGTAATACTCATCATGCAGCCTGCGGGCAAAGTCATTCCACGTATAAGCGCCTGTTTTGTCAAAGTCGTTCTGGTCTATAAAATGGTCTATGCGGTAGGCTGCGCGCATACAATGCACATCATAAAAGCTGTTCGGCTCGCTGTGCAGTGCAGGTATATCATTCATAGATACCGATATGTGCCTGCGGTTGTTCATCAGCGTATCGCGCCCGTCAGGGAAGCCATTGTAGCCTTTCTCGGCAAACACCAGCTCCTTGGGGTACGTCATTTCAAAAGAGGCTTCGGCCACCGGCACCTGGAACTGGAAATCCACACTACCAAAGAACGACAGCGGGCGAATCTCCTTCACCAGCAGCTCTATCTCGGCATTCTTCTCCACGGCTTCCATCGCAAACACGATCTCGTTGCCGCCATATTCATTGCGCGTCACCTTGATCATTTCCTTGGGTATATCGTGCACCTTGCCGTTGGGCAGTATGGTGCGCGCTTTGATCAGCGGCACGCGGGTGTTGCTGCTCACCGGTATAGATATTTTATTGAACCACTCTATGCCTTTCTCGTCCAGCACCTTTACTGTACGGTGCAGGGTATAGTACACATTGATGCCCTTGCCTTCAAACTGGTAGTTGAGGTCCACATCCTGCCGCAGGATGATGGCCGGTTCATTGGCATATTGCGGCGGCACGGGATGCACCACAGGCGCATCGGCCCACTCTTCTTTCACTTTCTTTATGTGCGATAGCTTTGTTTGCGCGAAGGCGCTGCCTGCGGCGGCACAAAGACACAGTAATGCGGAAATTCTTTTCATGTTCGCTCTTATTAATTCGCTCTTATTAGTTTATTGCAGTAAGCAGTACTGATTCTTTGTATTGGTCTTTAAGCTCGGCCACCATCTTGTTGTTTTCGGCAAATTGCTGTGGGGTTACCGCCAGCGTGTTCACATGGTATTCTTTCACCAGCGTTATCTTGCGGTTCTTGTTATCCACCTTGTAGGCTATGTTGTAGCCCCACAGGCCGTTCACATTGGCCTTGGCTGCCGGTGGCACATGCGCCACCTTGTAGCCCTTGGGTATATCCAGCACCACCACCTCGCGTATGTTCTGCTTGTAGTCGTTGAAGGAGGCTACCTTGCGGTCGGCAGTGTTGATGTGCTTATCATCAAAGGTGTGCTTCAGGTTCATGTTCACAAAGCACTGCTTGCCCACATGCTGCACATAATCATCCAGCGTAAAGTCGGACGTGATCGTAGCGTCCTTATTGCCTGTTTCCTTAGCCTGCACATCATACTTCGTTTGCACATACTTGTTCGATCCCCTTTCTGTTATCGCCTTTATGGCCTTTTCGCGGTCCTTGTCTTTCTGGTACATCATATGCACGCCCAGGTCCCACGCTTCGTAGCCTTTGTAGCTCTGCTGCACCGTGCCGGTAAGCTTGGTGTCTTCCAGCTTCATAGCTGTGCTGTCGTAGGTGGTATTCTCATCGGCAGGCGTTTCGGGTATGGTCACTATTTTGTAGTCCTTCTCGCCTATGGCTATCATAGCTTCCTTGCCCTGTATGCCGTCGGGGTTGTGGCCAAAGGGTATCAGCGGGTGTGTGCCGTCCATAAATATCCAGTTGCCATCTATCTTCACTGCGCATATCATATGGTTGGCCACTATAGGCAGCGGTGTTTCTTCGTAGGTATAGGCGCGCTCGCGTGTGCCTATCCAGGTGTGGTAAGCCTCCAGGCCCGCCTTGTGGCACATAGCCACCAGTATGTTGCTCATGTCTTTGCAGTCGCCATACTTGCGCTTCAGCACCACCGATGCCTCGCGGGGCACAAAGCCCTCCAGCCCTTGCTCAAAGGCTATGTAATGCATATTCTGCTGCACCCATTGGTATATATGCTCCGCCTTTTGCTTTTGTGTCACATCGCCCTTGGTCACATCGGCCACTATCTTGTCCAGCGTGGTATCGTCCTGCATATTCAGGTTGCGCACATGCTTGTACATGTATTTATACAGGTCGTCAGTATTGGCTATCAGTGTCACCGGCTTCTTCGCATTGGGCAGCGTGTAAGAAGTGATGTACGGTATCACATGCGGAAAATAGTACCATACCGATGGCACATTACTGAACTCCTTGTACGCAGGCACATTCACAGCCGTGAAGCGGTAAATGACCGTATTGCTTTTTTCTTCCACCGTGCGCCTGATCATCGTAGTGTCCACACCCTTTACTACAAAGGCCAGGTTCACATACTTCGGCGCTTCTACCTCGAAGCAGGCTTTGGCTACCGGTATGTTCTCCTCAAACGAGAAGATAGGCAGCAGGTTCAGGTCTGAATGTTCCAGGGTGTACTTTGTTTCGGTCACGGCATTCTTCACCAGCCCGCTGTAAGACACCACCGCGTAGCGGCTGTCGTCATAGAATACATTGTCCTTATCGGGGTTCACATCGGCAAAGTTGTAGCACGGCACCTTGCGGTACGTGCCCTTGGCCCCCGGCAGCGATGCCGTGGCCTGCAGGTCTTCCAGCTCATTAAAGTCGCTATGGAAGAGATAGTCCACATTATATATGCCAGCGGCTACATCGCTGATGATCAGCTTCTGCTTATCCACATAGCTGGTAGCCACCAGCTTGCCATCCTCCATAGCTATTACTATCTTATGGGTATAGTTGGCCACCACGGCGTTCTCATTCTTATAGCGCACCGCCAGGCTGTCAAACCCCTCTGCCCGCGCCACCGTAGTGCCTGCAAGGGCTACTATCCCCAAAGCTGCCGCTTTATATAACCTTGTTATATAGTTCATGGAACTCCTCATTTCGTAAATATTAGTGCTTTATGTAATTGTATTGAAGTAAAGGTATAAAAATATGGGAGAAACCCAAAACGTGCAGCGAAGCATACTTAGATGATAGTACAAATCTGACCCCAGGACAAATCTTTTCTTATTTTGAGTGGTTAGTCTCGCATGTTGTATAAATAGTCCATATATTGTAGAGCAATAATCAAATGAAGTATACATTTTTTATTTTTCTGATCTTCCTGTTTTCATGCGGAGCAGCACCACATAAAGAAGCGGTAACTACATCCAAAGACGATGTGCCTCTTGTTAACATGGGTAATAATGCAGGCAACGTACTCTGCGGAGGCCATATTGCGGCTGATAGTGATCGAATATACTATACAGATTACGATACAACAAGCCGAGGCTTATTTTCTATGCGACGGGATGGGACGGATCTCAGACAAATCAGTCATGACAAGTTGGAATATTTAAATGTGCTTAACGGCTGGCTATACTATCGTAAAATTCGGACTGAGCAAAATCGTAATTGTGGCGGTATATACAAAATGCGCACAAATGGTACGGAAGAGCAGCGCTTAACAACAGATGAGGGCTTTTATATCAATGTTGTAAACGATTGGGTCTATTACGTGAACTGGTCATACACCACTGACGTTTGTAAGATAAGAACTGACGGGAGTGAACAACAGATTTTATATGCAGGGCATTATGAATTATTGACAACAGATGGTAAGCAATTATATTTTGGATCAATGGTTGGCGGAGGATTGAGCCAATTCTATAACGGATCAATGGATGGTAAGACAACTGCGCATCAGATCATCATTAATACTGTAGAGTCTGCATTAGTTAATGGGAAATGGATATATTATATTGACCAAGGCCAAGAGTATAGCTTATGCAGATTGCGACGAGATACTTCTGATTTGCAGATACTTTTTAAAAACGGAGACGTCTACAGTAAGTATATCCCTTATGATAACTCGATCATTTTATGCGATGGCGAATCTATTCTTAATTTTAATTTTGCGAATAAGCAGATGGATACTATTTACAAAGGAAGAGTAACAGACATTGGCTATGCAGCACAGTATTTGATCTTTAGGACTGTGGAGAAAGACTCGGAAAATGTAGAGTATGGGAAAACCCATCTTATACAATATAAAACAAAAAAGTAGTGTTCCCTGTTGTGACAGATGTTCCGTAGGGCATCTGGTACTAAAGATAAGCGGCGATTTGCAATCGCCATCTCGCGCATATCAAGCAACACTGTACTCGCCGTAGGGGCTTGGCTTGCCCATGCCCTTCTCGCGCAGGTTACGCAACACCACAATCACAATTAAAGATCATAGCCCTTCATTCCCTTCATTACAAAATCATAGTTCACACAACACCGCACTCGCCGTAGGGGCTTGGCTTGCCCATGCCCTCCTCGCGCAGTTCACAACAACACACGTAAACGCGATCAAAGATCGTAGTTCACATAACACCATACTAGCCGTAGGGGCTTAACTTGTCAATCAGTAAAAATATTTTACACACTGGCGCGAGTTTGGGGCGTAGCGCTGTACAAAGCCAACTCGTGTCTCACCAATCTCGAGTTTGCAACTGCCTTACACCCCGCCCAGCGCCAAATGCTGCGATGCCACCTGCCGCCCAAAGAAATTGGTGGCGTGCAGGTCAAAGTCGGAGGTGTCGTCGGTAGTATAAAAGTGTTGCTGCCCGTGCCTGGAGATGGCGGTTTCTATTTCGGGATGGCGGTGCAGGTAATCGGTGAGGCTATTGGCCACTATTTCCCCCTGTGCCACTACTTTGATGCCAGCGGGCAGGTACTGCTTTATCTTATCTGCGAGTAAGGGATAGTGGGTGCAGGCGAGCAATATAGTATCGAGTCCGGGTGCTGCGGCCAGCAATTCGTTGAGGTATTTCTGCACAAAGTAGTCGGCCCCCGGCGATGCGTATTCGCCGTTCTCGGCAAGCGGCACCCACATGGGGCAGGCCTGCTGGTGCACCCTTACTTCAGGGAAGAATTTATTGATCTCTATCTCGTAAGAGCCGGAGGTGACAGTACCCTTGGTACCCAGTACGCCCACTACCTTGCTGTTGCTGTAGTTGCCTATTACCTCGGCTGTGGGGCGTATCACGCCCAGCACACGCTTGCCGGGTGCAAGAGTGGGCAGGTCGCGCTGCTGTATGGTGCGCAGCGCCTTGGCCGATGCCGTGTTGCAGGCCAGTATCACCAGCGGGCAGCCCATCTTAAAGAACCACTGCACACACTCCAGTGTGTATTGGTGTACGGTATCAAAGGATCGGTTGCCATATGGCGCGCGGGCATTATCGCCGAGGTATATGTAGTCGTACTGTGGCAACTGCGCCGCTATAGACCTGAACACGGTAAGCCCCCCGTAACCGGAATCAAATATACCTATGGGGGCTGCGCTCATGTGCCAAAAGTACATAAAAAAAGAGCGCCGTTTGAAGGCGCTCCTTTCGGTATCGGAAAACCAATACTATTAGTGTGCTATAACCAGTTGCTTTACGATCTGGTTCTTTTCGCCGGCTATCTTTACAAAGTAAGTGCCGTCGGCCAGGCCGTTCACAGATACTGCGCTGTTGTATTCGGTTACAGATGGTGCGTTCCACTGGCGCACTACCTTGCCCATAGCATCGTATATAGTGATGTCGGCAGTTTGTGCTACAGCCCATTTCACATCCAAGTGCAGCATGTTTTGTGCAGGCACAGGGTATATGTTGGCATCATCAGCATTCAGCAAAGTATTGTTTACGAATGTAGATGCGGGTGTGTAAGACTCATAGTAGTAGCGGGCCATTGGGTCGCCATTGGCAAATTCGTACAGGCCCACAATGTTCCATGATTCGCCTACAGAAGATAATTTCTGGTTGGCGGTATTGTAGCTGTAGGTATACTGCATTACATTATTCCATACGCCGGTTGCGGTGTCCCACGTTTGGTAAGCGTCCATAGTAGGCATCAGGCCGCTGGTGAACCCGGTATAAGTATGCAATGTGCTGTTTACAAAAGAAGAGGTAGCGGTGTTGTAATAAGAGTTCAGCGTATAGGTCATTTCACCCGCAGAGTTGTAGGTGTTGGAAATCATAGATACCGGTGCCCATGCGCTGCCCGACCATGAGTAGTAGGTAGTGCTGAGGAGCTGGTTGGTAGTTGAATAGCTGTAGGTCCACTGGTTGGTGTATACAGGCGAGCCGGAAACATAGGCCTGGTCTGTTTCGTTGATCTTGTTATTAGATCCGTCGTAGTAGTAGGTTTTCTGTGTGCTGTTTACAAAAGCGGTGCCGTTCCACGTCTGGTATTGGTCCAGGTAGAGCTTGCCTGCTGTGTTGTAGCTATAGAGGTCCCGCGAAACAGGCTGCCAGGCACTGCCACCCCATGATTGTACAATAGTAGAGGTAACCTGGTTGCTGCTGTTGTAAGTATAGAGTGTATTGGTAGATAACTGCCATGCAGTACCTGTCCAGTATTCCACGATCAGGCTCGTCACATTATTATTGGCATCGAAAGTCTCTATACGGTAGTTGGTATTCACGTATGCCGAATCGAAAAAATTCCACAGCGTAGAATTATCATATTTCAACTGATGCGTAAGATCGCCACCCCTGCCACCTGAATATACATAAGCAGTAGAGTCAACAGGCGTGAATACGTGGTCAATATTCTGCCAGTCGGCCTGCCCGATCAATCGTGAAGACTGGGCATGAGCGCCCTGCTGGAGCATAAAAGGTAATGCAAGTGTGAACAGTAGTAATTTTCTTTTCATAAATTAGGCCATTTATTTTTTTGAAAATAGTTTAGGTACAATATAACGAACAATAATACTTCTTTTTTTCTGTAAAATACAACATGTTATGAAAAATGCACTGTTCGGGGGATGGGTTTTCGCCTGATAAAAACAAACAACCAGCAACGTGTAAAAGACAATTACATCGTTTATTAACAGGCGGTTATATGAAAAATCATCACGGGAGTGCGTTTTTATGTTGCCTGCGGGGGTTATCCTTTGAAAAAATGTAGGCGCGCGCATTTGTTTTTAAACATAAACGATATATCTTGCGTTCAAAATACTACCTGTAAATTCAAATCTGTAAGCTGGTAACCGTGTTATCAGGGTGTGGATGGTGTCCTATAGAATTGTTAAAAATTGCAGGTTAATTGAGCAGATAGTATTCGTTGCCATTATTTTAAAACAAACGTTAAAACAGATTTCTATGAAGAAAATGATACCGGTCTTATTGACATCTTTTGTTCTGGTAGTGAGCCTGTCATTCAGCAGCTGTAGCAGGAAAGGATTTGCAACCGGCCCCGAAGATTATAGCGCTAACGACACATCGTACATCCCATTCACCAAGGGCCTGAAACAAAGGCTGGACCATGACAATGTGGACCTGACCAAGGTACAGTTCTATGTAGACCAGAAACTGGTGTTGAGGCGTACTACAGGGTCTGAGAAAGGCACTGTAAAATCGGGCATCATTGTTTTTGATAACGGGCAGAAAGTAAACGAAATAGAGATACCTGCATTCACACCCGGCGTATGCGAAAAAGCTAACGGCGACGACCTGAAGATCAGCTTCGACCTGCCCGGCAAAACCATCGAATTCGGCGCGCTGTATGAGAACAACAACTTCATACTGCAAGGCACCAACTGGCGCAATGGCATGGTAGACATTAACTACGATGGCCAAACTTACCAGGTACAGTGCGCATCATGCAGCAATGTAGGCGATGTGAAGCTCCTCGTTCGCAGAAACCAGACTGTGAAAACAGAAGGCGGCGCAAAAGTGCTTGCCGGCAGAAAAGTAAATTAATAACCTAACAATACTGATACAGAAAACCCGTTGAGATCAGCGGGTTTTTTTGTGCCGGTGAACGGCAATGAGAATAAATTGCTATCAAAATATTAAATCATTGTTTACATAAGATTAAGGTTAGGTTACCATTATTCAAAACGCATTTATCGAGCAACGTGGCATTTACTTTTGGGCAAAAATCAAAAAAGTAATGCCCAATATCTACGCTAAGTTTTTATTTTTTCTGCTTTTTATTTCATCTGCTACCGGCTATTGCGGTACATTGAAGGGTAATGTAAGCGATAAG